>JAYTMI010000584.1:0-8451 GCA_043728625.1 Saprospiraceae bacterium
GCAAATTGCCTTCCGCCATAACACCAACCACGAAGAAAGCCGCTGGTACTTTTTCTTGTTTTAAAATGTCGAGAATTTTAGGCGTATAATCAGGGTCGGGTCCATCGTCAAAGGTCAAAATGACTTGATTGTGGACTTTTCCGTACTTTTTAATGACGTATTTTGTCGGCAACGTGTTGTAAACTTCTTCTTGAATGACATGCTCTACTATATCAACATCTATTCTAATGTCTCCGTTTTGGGGCTGACTGACGACATCCAAAATCTCACCATCGCCTGTATAATTGGGTTTTTCAAAGTTTGATTTAATATTTTTTAAAATAGAAAAGTCGAATGGCGTTTTTTCCAAAGTCTGATTGGATAAATTTCTATCATAAAAACTCCAAATCCGATGGTCTTCCGAACCAAGCCGCCACAAGGCTACACCTGCCACACCATACTCATCGGCAAAGCGCATGGTGTTGAAATTGGTAGCTGCATCGCAAAACTGTACTTCGTGGTGTGTCCCTCGCCCATCTTGATAGCTATATTTACAATTATATGTATCATTGTCAAAATCAATGACTGCGTGCATTTCATCCGCCGTTGCAAGGGCTTCTTGGTAGGTGACGGTTACACCGACTTCGCCATCTGCCCAATCGTAGCCATAGCCAGCGATGCACAGTACGATTTTTTCTTCTGGAATTTCCGCAGCGTTTTTATCGAGCATTTTTTCAATCCATCGCTGCTCACAAACGGGACCCGCCGTGCTTGTCGTCCAATGTTGGTCATAAGCCATCAAGAAAATATAGTCATTGTATTCAGCGAGTTTTTTATTATTAAAGTTTTCATTTGAAGCCATCACGTCTTGCGTTACCAAATACCCCCCCTCAGTATGTAGGCGTTTATAAACCTCTCTTTGAAAGTTTTCAAGAGCCACAGCCGTCTGTGCGTCATCCACCGCTTCAAAGTCAATATTGACCCCTTGAAAATTGTATTTTTTCAAAACCTTAATCAAATCATCAATCAAACGGCGGCTTTTTGTAGGGCTTTTCAAAACACGGCTCAAAAGTTCAGGGTCAAAATCTCCGTCTTTGGTGTCATTGACATTGTTCAAAATCGGGAGAACCGCTACTTTATGCTCACGCATAACCATCAAGGCATCGTCATCAATATTGACCGCCAAAGTATCGGTTTGGGGGTCAATACTCAACCATTCGGGAATGACCATATTCAGTTTGTCAATATTCGATTCAAGCGAAAACAGAGATTGGGCATCCCAATTGACATAAAAACCTGCCCGTATGGATTGGGCTTTTGGCAACCTTTGGGCATTTTTCAAGGCATTTTTGGCATCCATAAAGCGGTTAAAGCCTTTATATTTTTTGTTGTCTGAAGCCGAAAACGCATGAGGCGATTCGGGGTTATTGAGTTTTTTAGTAGAAAATTCATCATTCGTCAATAGTGGCATATGGGGCTTATAATCCCTTGAAAGTGCAATCCAGACGACGGGTATTGCCAATAGTAAACCGAATAAAAAAAGCCGTGTTGACCACTGAAATACACGCCAACGGCGAGGGGAATGGGCTTGAAAAATTTGCTTTTCTGACATAATATCTTCTGTTTTTTCATCACATTTCATCAAAATACGGATTCAAATAGCCTGATGCTCTTTTGAAATAGGATACAAATGTACAGAGTAAAAGGAGATTATCTATCCAAAACACCGTGAACAAGACAAAAGAAGGGTTGAAACGGGCATATAGGAAGTGAGTTTTCTTTTCTTTCTTACAAATACTAAGGGGCTTCTCCGACATTGGACAAATGATCAACTGAACACATCGGCTAATTTTTTGGGCTTGTGTTTTGTGGTTTTAACCTCTTTGAAGTTTCTAAATCTTAAAAAAGAAACGACGTTTAATGTTTTTCTGCCATTATTTCCCATAAACAAACATAAACGGCATTATTAGAATAGATTATTTTTGATTGATTATTTATGAATATTGCTGCGAATTGTACGGATTTTACACATTTGTCTAATCAAGACATAACCTATATGTGTAATTAGAAAAATGTCCAAAATCCATGTAATTCGTCGCTCATTTCCACTTAGCCAACCATTTTGGGTATGTTTTATTCAACAAATTGGCGGGCCAAACACCGTAGTAGCCATAACCAGTTCGCCGTTCATTTTCAATTTCTGCCAAAGTCGCTTTTTTGATACCATCCCGTCCGCAAAAATACGGCTTATGCGTATCGAGGTCATAAAAACGCGCCCAAACAGGTGCCGCATTAGGGTCAGGTCGAACAACCACATCTTTACCGCGCGGTTGCGAAGCATCTACAATATGCTCCACGACAATGCCTGTGATTTTTATAGAATCCAAAAACGCCACAGCACTCGTTATTGCCTTTTTTACTGAGGGGGTCGGTTTGTCAAGGCTCATCAAAAATTCAACAATTGCAACACTCTCGTTGCCACTGAAAGACGGCAGTTCATAAGCTCTTGCCTTGGCAGGTTTTAAGGTTTTGAAATCGTGTTGCGCGCACCAAATCGTTAACCTACCACGACTGACAATTTGCGTTTTCAGGATAATATCTACGCCTAAGTCAACAGCGCGTTTGGCATCTTTTTGGTATTTTTCACCTACTTTTTCAAAAGGAGCTTTACTTTCAGAAATCCATTTCAAAGTTTGAAGTGCCCGAATCATCGCATTATCGTTGTAGGTAATATGCTTCCTATAACCCGATGTATCAGGATAAAACTGCGGAAAACCACCGTTTTTGTAGGGCATTTTCAACAAATAAGCAATGCCACGTTCAGCCGCCTCTTTATATTTTTCAATTTTTGTCTCATTATAAACTTTCGCCAAATGATAAATTTCTACGTTTGTCGCATTGTTGTCAATCGTCGCATCATTGCGTCCGACATCATCTTTAACGCTTGCCATGAAAACAGCTGTCCATTCTTTATCATAAGGAGGCGGTTGCGTTTTACCATCAATTGTCTTTGCCCAACCACCGCTACTGCGCTGCGCAATGAGCATATTGTCAGCAATCGTTATGTCGTCCACTTTTTGCGGCTTATCCGCAACCGTTGTTTTTGCTACTTCGTTGGTTGTGGTTTTAGCATTTGCAATTGTCGGTATTGGATATTCAGGTCTGACATATTTGGTGGGCATATTCCAATACGGTTGCAGCGTCCAGTCCTTATCAATTTTTTCGGCGATGCTTTTATCCAAATTGTCTTTGTGCCAAGCAAAATCACCACCTTCTCGGTGGCAATTGTAGTAATTCACCCGCTTCCCCCAACGCAAAGTGGTGTCTTTTCGGACTTGATAAATATCGTCATCTGCCATTTCTTTTGAAAATTGGCAATTGATGAGGTAAAACTGCGCATCACGATGAAAACGTCCGAGTTTATAACCTGCATCGCCCACAAATTGGCAGTTTTTTAACACCGTTTTAGCCGATTCTGTACCTGTACCATCGTGCCAAATCGCTGCATTCAGATTGTGACAAATGAAATAACAGTTTTCAGCATACGCCCAACCACGTGGGCAATAGAAATCAACCGCCCCTTCCATCGTACAGTTTTGAAACCAAAAAGTACCGTTGTCCACGTCCCACGGGCTAACTGTATCGCCGCCCCAAGAGTGGAAATTGCAGTTTTTGACCGTCATACGCTGACACGCGGGCATACAACGCATCGCAAATTGATGTCCATCGCGCCGCGTTATTTTGGCAACACCGCCACACATGAACGTTGAATCGCCGTGTGCTGTGAAACCAAAATCATTGACAATCATCAAATTTTCAAGTGTAACATCATTGGCACGCACATTCATCGTCGCTGCACCCCAATCATCGGCAGGATGTTCGCAACGGAACATTTCGCGCGACAGTGCATAAATAATTTTGACCCCCTCAGTATCCGTCCATTGTCCACCCAATTTTGGCGCAACAGCCCCCCTCAGTATCAAGCCACTTTTTTCGATAAAAACCTTTTCTCTATAAACGCCTTTTTTGATATAAATTACCGTCGAATAAGCCGCCGCCGAATCTTTAACGCTTTCGATAGCCGCTTGAATCGTCGTGAAATCACCACTGCCATCTGCCGCAACGGTAATGGTTGTTTTCTCTTTTTGAAAAGAAAAAAGGAAAATAAAAAGAATTATTAAATAGTTCATTATCAACGTTTTACTTAATTTTTTTAAAAAAATACTCAATCAATACCTTCTATGATTCCTCTTTCGTTTCCTCATTTTTAGATAATTGCTTTGTTTCCGTTTTTTTATTCCCAAGGGTCAAAAAATTATCTGGTGAAACCACTTTAATATTTTCACTTTTTTCAAGATTCCGCCTTGAATTGCCCGCAAAAGTGCCGCCTTTTACAGCTGCTTCGTGGTTTTCATTAAAACCATTTGCTTCATCTCGAATGACAATTTGTCGTGTTACTTCCTCACTTAAAGCCGTGAAAATCAACTCTAAAGGGGTCATGTGGTCACGAAGGTTTTGACGTTCCAAACCTTTGATTTTTGAATGTTCAGAAGGCGTAATACCAAAAGTCGCTTTTGCAATCTCCGCCGTCAAAATGCTGTATTCTTGACCATCTTTTACACCTCGATTTTTCCATTCTTCGGTTAATGCCTTCCTTGTTTCGATGGTTTGAATACGCCTATTTATCCACTCGTCGGTATAGCCCTTTGCGCGATAAATTTCTGCTTGGCGTTCTGTCAATATTTCAGGATTTTCCGTTTCCTGTATGCGTTCTGCACCGACTTGCGCGAGCCATAGTTTTAACGGCTCGGCTTTTGGCGAAGGAACGGACATAATTATCCGTAACAACCCCTCAGTATTTGCACAATCTGAAGGGCGCGATTTTCCATCTTGACCTACTAATTTCAACTTTATCCAAAACGGATAAAGTTGATTTTCAACTGTTATTGTTTTTTGTACTTTGTTCCAATAAGCCGTGGGTCTGGGCGAATCGGTCAACAACTCAATCGCATCAATGATTGAAAAATGCCATTCGTCATTATGCCAAACTTTGCGAATTTCTTTTCCTTCAAACGGTAATACAGCATTCTCTTTTTCCATTTTTTGTTTTAATTTATATCAAAACACAAAGTAAAGAAAAATTTAAAATTTAACTAAAACTGCAATTAAAGAGGTTTCAAAATACCCCCCTCAGTATTTTCGTATCTTACTTGCTCAACGACCACTTCACCAGACCCCGCGCCGCTTTGAAATTATCAAAATCAGCAGGCAATTTCCGTCCGTCGAGGTATTCGTTGTAAATCCAAGGATCGCCGAGAGCGAAAACACGTCCTTTACCATATTTCGCCACAGCAAAAATGACATCGCCATTGGGTGAGGTATAAACCGATTCAGCTGGCTTTTTTAGGTTGAGAACAGACAACTCTTTCACATATATTTTTTGGGCATCACCAAAAATCGGATGCTTGCCGTCGAGTGTAAACGTGCCGTCAGGGTAGTTGTCGTTTTTAACAAAATTGATACACTTATCCGTGAACGTTATGCCAAAAGCCGTTGCCAATTTATTGAAATTCGGAATCTCACAGTTCGACGTATCGTTTGCCAATAAAATCAATGTGCCTCCTTCTTTAACCCAATTTTTAATAACCTCGACGCTTGCCGTGTTCATAAAATGCGGGTTCGCTGTTTCCTTTTTCGTATCGGGGTCAACGATGATATAAACCGATGCGCCTTTAAGGTTTAGAGCCGAGGGTGCTGTTTCTATGGGCTTCATTTTTGCGCCAAATTGCTCGAAAATACCGCCCAAAACATGAAATCCTGGGTGCATCCTATCATCCAAAGTATAGTGAAAACGCTCCATTTTGCCATCGAAACCTTTGCGATATTCATTGTTGAAATAATAGTCTAAAGCCACCGTTTTACCTGCTCCGATAGGCGCATCTTTCGCCCGTTCCATCTCCAAACACAGGTTGATAAAGGGACCAACGCCTTTCAAATCGTTTTGACGAATGGGTTCCCCGATATAATACTCATAACTGCCATCGCGGTAAGGATTGCCACCCAAGCCACTTACTGACACCGTTTTTTCAAGGTTTACAGAGCCATCTGTATTGTTAGTAATGAAGTTTTTCAAAATACCTGCGTACCCTTTTTCAGCGGCTGCTCGATATTTTACGGGCAGAACGCCCAAACGCACGCCTTTTGCTAAGGCAAACGACAACATAGCCGTACCGGATGCTTCTGCATAATTGCCCTTGTCTCCTACCCTATTCATAACTTGCCACCAGCACCCCTCTTTATCTTGTACTTTCACAACGGCAACCGCCAGACGATTTAAAATAGCTGTCAATTCAGCTCGACGCGGGTTATTTTTGGGGAAATAATCCAGAACGTCCACCAATGCTACGGCATACCAACCCATCGCACGATCCCAAAAATGTGGTGATTGACCCGTCGTTTTGTTCGCCCATTTTTGCAATTTCGACTCGTCCCAACCGTGGTACAACAAGCCTGTTTTAGCATCGCGCCCATGTTTTTCCATCCAAACAAACTGATTGGCAATATCATTCCAATTGTTTTCTTTGAACAATTTAGAATATTCCGCATAAAACGGCTCTGCCATATACAAGCCATCGAGCCACATTTGATTTGGATAAATGTGTTTATGCCAAAAACCACCTTCTTTCGTGCGCGGTTGTGTCTTGAGTTGCGCTCGCAGTGTATCCGCCGCTTTTTTGTATTTTTCCTTACCCAAAACACTGTAAAGCGTCAAACATTGACGACCCGGTGTCACAAGGTCAATATTGTGTTCCTTACTCGAATACGTGCGAATGGAGCCGTCGTCATTCACATAGAAATCTATATTTTTTTGGATATAGTTGAAATATGCCCCTTTCCCTGTCCGCAACCACACATTTTCACAGGCATTCAGCACCACACCCATTTCGTAATTCCACCGAGCCTGTTTGCCTTTCGATTCTTTGACATAATGAATCGAGTCTGCGTTTTCGCGTATAATCGTTGCCAACATGCGCTCCGACATAGGCAGTTCTTGCGCCAAAAGGTTGAAAGCCATACTTAAGACAAGTACAGCAGACAGAAGTATTTTTTGTAATAATTTCATTTTTAAAATTTTATTTTGTTTCAACAATTTTAAGCATTATAAAAATGCGAACAAAGCTAATAAGTAGAAGGCGTGTTTTTTTTAAGAATAGCGAAAACGTTTCCGAAAATTTATTTTCTTATAAAATCATTTTTATACTGAGGGGGTCAATATTTGACCCCATTCACCACCACTTTCTTACTGTTCAACACCTTAATTTCAGGTTTCCCCTCTGAAACAAAATTGACATTTTTCACTTGAATACCGTCTCCTGCTGTACAAAACATGGCATTTTTTGCCTGCAACATCGAATTTTCAATCACCACATTTTGCACATTCATTTCGGGCAAACCTTGAATGTACACGCCATATTTTGCGCCCCGACAAGTGACATCTCTGATAAAAATGTTGCGGAACTGAGGGGTCGCTTCCGTCACAGGCTTCATGTCGGCTTGTGGATTTTTGAGGGCTTCGGCAGCGTCTTTACCGTTGTAATACATGTCGAACAATATGGCTTCGTTGGGAATATCGCTCATCACAATGTCCGCACAATATATATTTTCAACAATACCGCCCCGTCCACGCGTTGTTTTGAAACGCAAACCAATATCTGAACCCATGAATGTACAGTTTGACACAAATATATTACGCACACCGCCCGACATTTCAGAGCCAATTACAAAGCCACCATGCGCTTCATAAACCTTTGTATCGCGAATAATCACATTTTCAGTAGGAATACCCCGCTTGCGTCCAGACTCGTCACGACCAGATTTTAAGGTAATACCATCATCGCCTACTTGAAAAACACAGCCTTCAACAAGCACATTTCTACACGATTCCAAGTCCAAAGCATCGCTGTTTTGGGCATAGCTACCCGCTTTCGCAGTTACATTTCTGATGGTTAAATGGTCTGTCATCAAGGGGTGCATCGTCCAAGCAGGTGAATTTTGAAAGGTCACACCTTCTAATAACACCCTTTTGCAACGGTTCAAAACAACCATATTGGGGCGCAAAAAGTCGTGAATTGTTTCATATTCTTCTTTCGATGACATCAACGAACCCGGTTTGTACCACTGTGTACCTTTAAGCATTTTTTCAGAAGGATACCATGTTTCTTTTTTTTCATCAAAAACACCGCCTTTCAGAGCCGTGATTTTTTTCCATTCTGCATCATTCACTTTGCTGCGTTTCAGCATACGCCACACTTGACCATTGCCATCGAAAATGCCTTCGCCAGTCACCCCTACATTTTCCGCATCTGTTGCCGAAATCGGTGATTGGCAACGCATTGTTTCTATGCCCTCAAAAGTGGCGACCACCAACGGAAACGCATCTTTATTATCGGTAAACAAAACAAATGCGCCTTT
>JAYTMI010000585.1:0-5780 GCA_043728625.1 Saprospiraceae bacterium
CAATTATCCTAACTTGGAAGAATTAGCTAAACAAAATGAGATTGCGGCAGAGCTATCTTATCGTATGCCAGCATATTTCGGTCAAAAACTTGAAAATCCGCAAGGTCTGCCTCGAGGTAATAAAATCAAACATGACTTTTATTACTATGGTGGTGTTACCATATCCTACAATTTAGGTTCAAAGGAAAAAATGGAGTTCAATAAAGAATATAGAGCTTTTTTTAAAGCTCAATAATTGAAATTAAAGACTAAGTTTAAAAAAATAATGTTGATTGAAGGTGTTGTCTGTTTTCAGATAACAGCTTTTTTTCAATAAACCAAGTTCAATTTTTGTCAACACAAATAAAAGTAGCATTATTGCACAACGAAATTTGATATAATAAAAACAAATCATTCACCATTACAATATTCACCATTCACTATTACTCTATTCACCATTACTATGTCTTCTAATATTTTAAAAAAGCTGCTCACTCAAAACCGAAATATTGGGCAAGTCATCGGAGCTGCTATCGGTGCGTTTATTGGTGTGACTCTCCTCTTGTTTTCCCTACAAACATGGTTTGATTTACATAAAATACTGAGGGGGTCGTCAGAAGGCGATAACTACGTCATTCTCAACAAACCAGTCAGTTTAGCGAATACAATTTTTGGCAAATCCGTTTTCAAACCAGACGAGTTAAAAGATATTGGCAATCAATCTTTTACAAAATCAATTGCCCCTTTCACTGCCAATCGCTTCAAAGTCAGTGCATCGAGCAGTGCCATAAATTTATATACAGAACTTTTTTTCGAATCCGTTCCACCTGAGCATCTTGACATTCAAGACCCTGATTTTCGTTGGCATGAAGGGCAACCGGAAGTGCCTATTATCATGTCCAAAGACTATTTGGCACTCTATAATTTTGGCTTCGCCATCAGTCAAGGCTTACCCCAATTTACGCCTTCGACCATACGAAAAGTCAATTTTGACATCAATATTCGTGGCAAAAATGTTGAAAAAACATTTACAGGGCGCATTATTGGCTTTAGCAATCGCATCAATTCCATACTCGTTCCTGAAAGTTTTATGGCTTTTGCCAACTCGCAATACGGTGACCAACCCGATTATGGGGCAAGCCGCGTCCTTCTAAAAGTAGCTAATCCCTACGACAAAACGCTTGGTAATTATCTCAACGAAAATGGCTACGAACTGAGTACAGGCAGGCTCATAGGTGGGAAACTCGGCTCGATTCTGAACGCAACAATTGTCGCTCTCGCCATCATCGGCATTTTACTTATGCTGTTATCCACACTTGTATTTGTACTTAATTATCAACTTATTATCTCAAAATCAGCCGCAGACATTACTCTATTGCGTCAAATCGGTTACTGTCCAAGCGATATAGCGCGCATACTGAGGGGGTCACTTTTGCGACTGTTGGGAAGCATTTTTGTAACAGTTGTCGGTGTCTTATCGCTTACGCGAATAAGTGTAGTTGGTTGGTTAGAAAAACAGGACTTTTCAGTCACCAAAGGTTATGACTCGCCTGTTATTTTGATCGGTTTGACGTTGATGACGGCTATCATTGTCATCAATATTTTGAATATTAAAAGGCAGGTTTTACTAAAGTAATATCAGTACTTTTCAACCACATTCACCTTCTCCAAAGACCTCAAAATCGCATAATAAAGCAACAATTCATGCCGACCTTGCAAGCCCAAACGTTTATTGTTATCTTCAAAAAGTTTAGCAAATAATACCCAGATTGATGAAAATATAGGTTCAACATCGAGACTTCTTTTGCGAAAAGTCAACTTCAAATCTTCGGAGGTATAATAGGCATTTTCAAGATACTGATTGTAATAACGCTCTTTGAACAAAGTCCCTCTTTTCAATGAAGCCCACAATTTTTCGGTAAACTCAACTAAAGGTTTTTCTTGTTTTTTGAAAATATATTCAAAAAGTTGCAATGAAAACGGTTCTTTCACGTGCCGCATAAGGCAAAAATCAAAAAACTGAATCGCTTCATCTTTTTTCATGCCCGAAGCGTCTGCAAAACCCAAATGCATTTCGATTGCTGTCGCTAAGGTCTCAACAGGCGACCATTTGTCAGCTTTGGCAGCCATAAAACTCAAAACAGCTTCACTTGATGCCTGTTGAAAACGCTCAATAATTGGCATCCCAATCATGCCGCCCCACTCATCAATATCAGGCTGATAAACAGCTGTTTGAATCGAATCATTCGGCTCAAAATCTGGATCCTCAAAAGGTCGGAAGGAGGGCAAATCCTCAACATAGTGGTTAAAATGTTTATTCAAACTCGGTAAAACGAGTTCATTGAGCGTCTGTATTTCCGCTCTCATGCACAACAGAATGTGCGCACCTTTATCATAGCCGCGCTGCCAAAAATAGCGTTCAACGATGCCTGCTTGAATGAGGCTGTTCACAAAAGGTTTCAGTGATTTCGTCAAAAAATGCTCAAATGGCTCTGCATAATTCAGTCGGACAACGCTCCATTCAATAGTTTGTGTTTTAGTTTCTTCTGTCATGGTCTTAAATTGTAAAATTCGTTTTTGTAAGCTCGTTGCACATAGTTAGGCAAATCATTAGCCAAAACAAAAAGGTTGTACAGCAACATTAACATATTTTTTTTCAATATTTTTTAAACCCATATTTTTGAGTTTTTTATAAATATTAAAATCATTGCGTGTAAAAAACAAATATGTCAATTAACGAAAGATTTCGTTTTCGATGTCGGTGGCATCGGCAGTATCAATACAACTGATACATTATTTGAACAATGGTATCGTCGGGGTTACTTTACGTATCAACCTGACACACTCGATCAAACAATTGCTTTTAAAAAATTTATCAAAGACTCTGTGACTCTTTTTGTTATGCATTATCAAATACCAAATGATAGGACGATACGTTTATCTGGATTCGTAGGTCGTGACTCATTACAACTTGAACTACTCAGAAGTAATAGACATTTTCAATTATCAGAAAGGCAATTTCATTGGCCGTCTGAAGCAAATAGGTAATAACTTGTTCAAAATAGAAAACCATGAATAATCAAGACATTGCGATATTGATTTTTGGTGAAATAAATTCTAAAAGGAACGCCCTTTTCGAAGAAAAGTATAAAGGTCTCGCAACCGCTTTCACTGAAAAAGGATTTCGGGTTGATTCTGTTATTTACAATGACCTGGTGGCTGAAACATTAGCCATAGAATTACTTCATTATGATGCCATCCTTGTTTGGGTGAATCCTATTGAACAAGGAAACGACAGGAAAAAATTAGATGCTTTATTATTGGAGCTGTCAGACAAGGGTTGCTTTGTTTCTGCTCATCCTGATGTCATCTTAAAAATCGGCACAAAAGACATCTTATATAAAACAAGGGAAATGGCATTTGGTGGAGATACAAAATTGTATGCTTCTTTTGACGATTTTAGAGCAAATTTTCCAGATGTCCAACAACCATTGTGTTTAAGAATTTTGAAACAATACAGAGGCAATGGTGGAAACGGCGTTTTTAAGGTTGATACAAGCGCCATTGAACAAAACAAAATAAGTATCACACATGCCAAAGGCGATGTGGGAGAACGACAGCTGACAGTAGATGCTTTTTTTGAAGAGATGAAAATGTACTTCTTAAATAACGGGATGTTGATAGACCAAGCATGGAGCCCCCACATCATCAATGGTATGGTGCGTTGTTATTTAACAGGCACAAAAGTAAACGGGTTTGGATACCAAGAAATAAATGCGCTGTTTCCAACAACCCATTCAATACCTAAAAAACCAAGCAAGCGTTTTTATTTCACTGAAGATTGTGGTTTGTTTCAGGATTTAAGAGACATAATGGAAACAAATTGGGTGCCTCAATTACAGGAACTAACAACTATAAAAACGGACATGATGCCTATTATTTGGGACGCAGATTTTTTTATCAATAAAATCAATACGGGAAACGTCAATGAAAAATATACGCTGTGCGAAATAAATGCGAGCTGTGTATCGCCTTTTCCTGAAAGTGCTATTCCTTTTATAGTCGCAGAAGTCAATAATAGAATCGCTGCTAAGAAACTGTAATAAGTTCCTCCCCCCTCAGTATTACTGCTTCAGCGGTGTCTTGTTGCCGCCTCTACTATCTGATGGACAACCAACGACCTTACAACATTGGTCAAAGGCAATTGCGTGGATTTAAGTATCGGTACAAAGGGATGAAGAACATTGTTAGTTCGCATTTATCCAATCATTGTTCTTCAATACATTGCATTTTTGCATGATAATTCATTAACTTCCTTGAAAAACCATACACATCTTTATATATTTTGGGTTAACCTTTCACAAAACGAACAACATTTAACAAAATGCTTGTCAGCCCCCCCCTCAGTATCTAATCCTTTTTTCCATTCTTTTTTACTATAAAAAACATAACAGATGAAAAATGAAACAATAATTCAAAAAAAAGAAGAAAATTCAACAAGACACCGCAGAGGATTTCTCGAAATGCTCGTAAAAGGTGCTACAACATTAGGATTGCTGTCGCTAGCGATGCCTATTGAAGTAAAAGCAGAACCTAATAATCCAGTAGAACCAGTGGGCGGAGATGACGCTTGGTTCGACAAGATTAAAGGAAAACATCGTATGGTATTTGATGCTACACAACCACATGGCATTTATCCATTTGCCTGGCCTCGAGTTTTTTTGATGTCTAATGCAGCAACAGGTACAATGGAAAAAGAATGTGGCGTTGTCGTTGTTCTCAGACATACGGCTATTCCGTATGCTTTTGAAAATCGGCTTTGGGAAAAGTATAAATTTGGTGATGTCTTTAAAGCAGATGACCCAGCTTCCAATGCACCTGCAATGCGAAATCCGTTTTGGCAACCAAAAGTAGGTGATTTTAGTGTACCTGGCATTGGCAATGTTGACATAGGCATTAATGAGTTACAAGCCAGAGGGGTTTTGTTCTGTGTTTGTAATACGGCTATCACCGTTTTTACCTCAGCAGTTGCACAAGGCATGAAACAAGATGCAGCAGAGATAAAGAAAGATTGGTTAGCAGGTTTATTACCCGGTATTCATGTCGTCCCATCAGGCGTTTGGGCAGTCGGTCGTGCGCAAGAACATGGTTGTAAATATTGCTTCGCTGGGTAACATAAATATCTCAGTTGTTCTTGATTTTAAAGTAATTTAAACAAAAATGAAATTTAATAAACAGTGACAGTGAGTCAACTTCTGACCCAACTGTCACTGTTCGTTATGAGCGTTTGTTGTGATAAGAATAAAAAAGAAGTAACTTTGGCAGAAACAAGTTGTCTCTTGACTTATCTTAAATACAGACTTGGTATGCTTAAAGATTGTCAAAGTAGTTCGTCAACTTTACACCTCACAGTTTTTAAAAAGCCTTTTGTACCAAGCAGAAGGCTTTTTTCTGTACATTTCAGCTTTCTTTTTTCGACATTTGCAGCATCTCTTTGTGTCAAAGAAAACTACCTTTGATTGTCAATTTCATTCATCAAAAAAATCACAGATTATGCAAATCGAAAAGAACAAACAAGTGTTCAACAAAGGTATTCTACTGACCTTTCTGTTGTTGTTAAGCCTACCTACTTTTGCCCAAAAAGACCCCAACAGCGATGTAAAAAACAAGATGGACAAACTCGCTGAAAAAATAGAAGCAAAAGTGATTGCCTGGCGACGTGATTTCCATCAAAACCCTGAATTATCGAACCGCGAAACCCGTACAGCTAAAATCATTGCAGAACACCTCACCTCTTTGGG
>JAYTMI010000586.1:0-2917 GCA_043728625.1 Saprospiraceae bacterium
GTGTATGAGATTCTGAAAACAGGTTTTGAAAAATCGCCCATGTTCACAGGGCGTATTCAAGGCTTGGGTCCACGTTATTGCCCTTCAATTGAAGATAAAATCAACCGTTTTGCAGATAAAGACCGCCATCAACTGTTTATCGAACCCGAAGGCTGGGATACTTGTGAAATTTATATCAATGGCTTTTCTTCTTCGTTGCCCGAAGATGTGCAGATGAAAGCCTTGCGAAGTATCGTCGGTTTTGAAGATGTCAAGATGTTCCGTCCGGGCTATGCGATTGAGTACGATTACTTTCCACCAACGCAATTAGAGTTGACTTTAGAGACAAAATTGGTCAAAAATCTCTTTTTTGCAGGACAAATCAATGGTACAACAGGCTACGAAGAGGCGGCTTGTCAAGGCTTAATGGCGGGTATCAATGCGCATTTAGCGATAAATGAGGAAGCACCTTTTATCCTCAAACGGAGCGATGCCTACATTGGTGTTTTGATTGACGACTTGATTACAAAAGGAACTGAAGAGCCTTATCGCATGTTCACAAGCCGTGCCGAATACCGCATTTTGTTGCGTCAAGACAATGCAGATGTGCGCCTGTCACCTATTGCAGAAAAATTAGGTATGAGGAACATGGACGAGCGCATGGCACGTGTTGACCAAAAGGTAGCGGGCGAGCAAGCCATTATAGATTTTATGAAAGAACTAAGCATTTCTCCTGATCTTATCAATGGTTATTTGGAAACAATTGGTACAGCACCAATTGACCAAAGGATGAAATTGCATAAAATTTTGTTGCGCCCACAAGTGGATACTGGGGGGTTGCGCAAAGTTATTCCACAGCTCGATGACTTTTTGAAAAAGTATGACGCTGAAATTACTGAGGGGGCTGAAATCACGATGAAATATGAGAGTTATATTGAAAAAGAGCGTGAAATGGCGCATAAAATGAAGAAATTCGAAGAATTACACCTTTCTGACAGCATGGATTATCATGCTTTTCCAGCTCTTTCGATGGAGGCGCGCTTGAAATTGACTAAAATAAAGCCACGTACATTAGGTCAGGCGAGCCGTATTTCAGGTATCTCACCGTCGGACATTTCTGTTCTGTTGATTCATTCAGGACGTTAAGAATTGAAAGGGAATCAGGCTCATAAAACAGGTTGAAATAACGTAGTCTTTACAAAAGGCTACGTTATTTTTTGTTCCAATACTGCCTACACCAATCATAAAACCGATACCAATGTTCTGCTGTGACCGCATGACCCGTATCGGGCATAAGATAAAATGTTTTGTCCTTTGAACTCAGATTGTTATAAGCTGCAAAATTAATGGCAGGCGGGCAGGTTTCGTCAAATAGCCCTGAAGCCATCATGGCAGGGCATTTTATGGATCGGGTAAAATTTTTGATGTCAAAATAATCCAAAACAGCATATATTTTGTCCATTTCTACATTGTTTTTGCTTGCATAGTCTTTAAAAAAGTCGCTTGGAAAACCCGTCAGTGTGAAATAATTGCGGCAATCGGATAGAAAAGGCAAATCGAATGCACACAACTTCACCCTTTTGTCCAATGCGGCTGTTGCGACACTCAAAGCACCGCCCATACTACTGCCCCAAACAACAACTTTTTTACGATCAACTTCAGGGCGCGTATATAAAAAATCAACTGAACGAACACAATCCATATAAGCGCCTCGAAATATGTAATCCTCTTTATTGGCAACGCCTGTCGTCAAAAAATCGGGAAAACCCGGGTTTATGTCCTTTCTACTATCGCCATGACCACGAATATCTAAGAAAAATTGGGCATAATCTGTAAATGTCAGGTAAGTACCACTGGGTTTATTTGTCGTTGTGTATCCTTGAAAGTAAACGATTGTCGGTAAATTAACCTTTCCTTTTGGTGTAACAAACCAACCGTGGATGCGCACATTGCCCAATGATTTCATTTCTACAGAATAAACATTTGTCTTTGGATTGTCGAATTCAGGTCGCAAAGTGACGATATACTGAGGGGGTACTTTTTTGAGCGCTCTCAACGTTTTTCGCCAAAAAGAAGAAAAACGTCTTGGCGAAGGATAAGCCGATTTTATTTTTTCAGGTTCGACGCTGAAGCCTTTAAGTTGTAGTTGTTGAACCCCTTTATCGGTTGTGACATTTGAAAAATAGAACCCTGGAGTCGGTACATTAAATTCAAAAGCGATACTATCAGATTTTGTTTTAGGTAATAATATTGTTATTGACTGTTCCTGAGTGAAAAGTATGGCTTTCTTGAAACCCAATATTTGGCACTTGATTTTAATGTTTTGGAGTGTATCGTTGCCTCGATTGTTGACCCAAACGAATAATTTAACAGGTTCGTCGCCTTTGAAAGCATGGGTGGCACTGGCATTGTGGACAATTATCTCGACATCGGAAGGATCGATTTCAATTGAGATAATATCGTGAGCAAAAACATTTGCACAAATGAATATGTGGGCAAGTAATAAAGTTATTTTTTGAAGCATGATTTGGATATACTTAAAGGTTCATGTTTTTGGCGATTCATTCGCTAAAAGCGGTTAAAAGTACGATTAAAGGCAATGTTAGCAAATTTTTATGTGTAAAATAATTTTTAAGGGCGATTGACAAACTCTATTAAAATGTTAAATAATAAATATATTTTATTATTTTTATTAAAAGGCACTACTTTTGCTTTTTTCTCAATGAACTATATCTCTTCACCTCTACAATCGATTTTTCAAATGAAAAAAACGCTGTTTGCCCTTGCAGCCCTGCTGCTTACAAATGCCTTATTAATAGCCCAAAATGATATAAAGCCACTGGAAGTTAAGTTTGGCAAACTCTCTGATAAAGAGATTAAAATGACACAATACGACAAAGACCCCGATGCAGGAGCCGTCGTTTTGTTCGACAAAGGT
>JAYTMI010000587.1:0-16990 GCA_043728625.1 Saprospiraceae bacterium
AAAGATGGTGCTAAAAACCGCATCATCAACGGCTTTTGTGATTGGGTTTACGAGGAGGAATTTTCGTTTACCAAGGCATTTGAGTGGTCGCCCGATGGGTCTAAAATTGCTTTTTTGCGCTTTGATGAATCAGCTGTTCCTGAATTTGGCATGGAATATTTCAAAAATGAGGTTTATCCTGAGCCTTATAAATTCAAATATCCAAAAGTTGGAGAGAAAAATTCCGTCGTTACGGTTTGGATTTATGATGTTAAAAAACGGAGAACAAAGCAAGTACAAACAGGTGCGGGGGAATATTTCCCTCGTTTGAAATGGACACCAGGCAATCAACTCGTCGTTTTTAAGCTCAATCGCCTACAAAATGAGCTTGATTTCCTTTTGGCTGATGCCAAATCGGGCAAAACGAGTCTTTTGATGAAGGAAACTCGCCCAACTTTTGTGGACGTGGAATTGAACGATGATATGACGTTTTTGAAAGATGGGTCATTCATCAAATCAAGCGAACAAGACGGTTGGAATCACATTTACCATTACGGAAAGGACGGAAAAATCATCAAACAATTGACCAAAGGCGATTTTGATGTCCGCAAAATTTATGGCGTTGACGAAGTACGCGGCGAAGTTTTGTATCAAGCATCGAAAGAATCGCCTATGCGCAAAGGCATTTATGCCGTCAAAATGGGTGGTTCAGGCGACCGTTTTCTGTCAGGTGGACGTGGTGTAAACGATGCGGATTGGAGCAGCACTTACGATTATTATGTGTTGACAAATTCCAAGGTCAATGAGCCACCGTCTTATGCCGTTATCGAAAATGGTACAGGAAAAGTGGTCAGAATGATTGAGGACAATGCTGTTATACGTCGTCAACAATTTGAATATGAAGTGGGTAGTACAGAGTTCTTTAAGTTCAAAACGACTGAGGGGGTCGAATTGAACGGCTGGATGATGCGTCCACAAGGCTTTGATTCGACAAAACATTATCCTGTTTTTATGACACAATATTCAGGTCCAGGCAGCCAACAAGTTGTTGACCAATGGATGGGCAATAATTATTGGTGGTATCAAATGCTTGTTCAAAAAGGCTACCTCGTTGTCTGCGTTGACCCGCGTGGTACGGGCGGACGTGGCGAGGCTTTTAGAAAAATAACGTATAAACAATTGGGTCATTACGAGACCATTGACCAAATAGATGCGGCAAAATGGTTGGCAAAACAGCCTTACGTGGACGGCAAACGCATCGGTATTTATGGTTGGAGTTATGGCGGTTATATGTCGAGTTTGTGCATTTTGAAAGGCAACGATGTGTTCAAAACGGCTATCGCTGTTGCGCCTGTGACGAATTGGAAATGGTACGATTCGGTTTATACGGAACGCTATATGCAAACTGAAAAGGAAAATGCAGCGGGTTATAAAGACAATTCGCCTGTCAATTTTGCCGATAGACTCAAAGGCAATTATTTGCTCATTCATGGCATGGCGGACGACAATGTGCATTTTCAAAACTCGGTAGAAATGGCAAATGCGCTTATTGATGCCAATAAACAGTTTGATACTTATTTTTATCCGAACCGCAATCATGGTATTTATGGCGGCATGGCAAGGGTGCATTTGTACAATAAAATGACGAATTTTCTCTTGGAAAAACTGTAAAAGTAATGATGAATGATGAAATATGAATGATGAATTGCTCAACAAAAAATACGTAGAGTTCACTTCATTCATCATTCATCATTCATATTTCATCATTATTCATTCATATTTCTAATCACTTAAACTATATGTCAGTTCATTCAGATATTAAACGCATCACTGTCAATACATTGCTCAAAATGAAGACCAGTGGCGAAAAAATCGCCATGTTGACGGCTTACGATTATTCGATGGCGCGCATTGTTGACGAAGCGGGTATAGACGTTATTTTGGTCGGTGACTCCGCGTCAAACGTAATGGCAGGACATGAAACGACATTGCCTATAACGCTCGACCAGATGATTTATCATGCGGCATCGGTCATTCGCGCGGTCAAACGGGCTTTAGTCGTCGTGGATTTGCCTTTTGGCTCATATCAAGGTAATTCGAGGGTCGCGCTCGAATCGGCGATACGTATTATGAAGGAGTCGGGTGCACACGCTGTGAAAATGGAGGGCGGCATCGAAATCAAGGAATCTATTGTTCGCATCTTGTCCGCCGGTATCCCTGTCATGGGTCACTTGGGTTTGGTGCCACAGAGCATTTATAAATTCGGGACGTATGCCGTGCGTGCCAAAGAAGAAGACGAAGCGAACAGGCTCCGCAGCGATGCTAAAGTCTTAGAGGAAGTCGGTTGTTTCGGTATGGTGCTCGAAAAAATACCAGCAATATTGGCAACAGAAGTATCTCAAAGTGTCGAAATCCCCACGATTGGCATTGGTGCAGGCGGTGGTTGTGATGGTCAAGTCTTGGTTTTACATGATTTGTTGGGTTTAACCAAAGAGTTTCAACCGCGTTTTTTACGCCGTTATCTCGAACTGTTTGATGAAGTGAAAGGTGCAATCAGTCATTATGTAGCGGATGTGAAATCGAAAGATTTCCCGAATGAGAAGGAGCAATATTGAGGGAGGCTTGTGTTATTATGGCTTGTAGTATTTTCATGCTGAAAACACGTATGCTTAAGCAATTTGTATCGTTTTGATAGTCCTTTTGAGGATTATTGTTGTAAAATTTCAATTATCATTGCCCTCGGTTTATTTTAAAAAGGTATCATAAGTTTAGAAGCTAAATTGAACAGTTGTAATCCTAAATACCCCCCCTCAGTAAAAAAGCTAAAATCGCCTTTGAAACCTGCGTTTCAGAGGCGATCGCGTTTGCGTCTTCTGGACATTAAAGTGGGGTATTTTTCCAGTTTTAGAAGTATTTTTAAATGGCTATAATCATAGAACTCAAATCCGATTTGTCCATTTTCTAAAATAGTAGCCCTCAACAGAATTTACTGAGGGGGTCGTTTCAAGTACACGCCCTCAGTAAAATCGCCTCGTCCGACACCTGAAACACCCGTCGAGCCGAAAAAAGACGATTTGAAGTTCGGCACTACAATTGAATTAGATTTTTAATATCGCTAAATAAAAAAGCCGTTTTGAGTCAATCAGAACGGCTTTTTTTAGTTTTATACTGAAGGGGGTGCTTTTTGTTCGACTTTGAGTTAAATACGGTATTTGTATTTTTAAAACCTTTATCTGCCAAGGCAATCCTTTGAAAAATGCTCCTTTCCATAAGATTTACAATGCCGTTTACATTCTTTTACACCTATTTTAAGTGCTGATTTAGTAAAAAAGGTAGTTTTGTTTTATTTCTACTAATCAAATCAATCATAAATGAAAAAATATAACGTGTATCAACAACTCTATTCTCTGTTATTTCTACTCGTTTTTGTCACTTCCTGCAACGGACAAGTGAACACAGGCTCGCCGAAAGAGACGACTAATACTTCCAAACAAAGTCCAACAGTAATAAGAAACTTTAAGGCAGTAGCTATGATCCCCGATTTTGACACGACCTTAGTCAGTCAATATATCCGAAGTATTTTTCAGGATTCGAAAGGGAATTTATGGTTTGGTACCTTAGGCGAAGGTGTAGTGAGGTATGATGTAAAAACATTGACCTACTTTTCCAATCCTGATGGTTTTAATAACAATACAGTTTATGCTATTAATGAAGATAAAAATGGTAATCTTTGGTTTGGGACTGACCAAGGTGTTTATAAATATGATGGAAAAACCTTTAGAAATTATAATCAAAAAGATGGTCTTAGCCATATAGATATAACTCGAAAAGGCATCCTTGTTGACAAGTCGGGTACTATTTGGGTAGGCACACATGGCGGCGTTTTCCGATATGACCCAACTGCCGATAGCCAAGGTGGTCAAAGTTTTTCATTATTTCAACAGCTTTCTCCTATAAATGTTGCTGGCATCATGGAAGACAAAAGTGGAAACATTTGGTTTGCTTCTTCTCAAAACGGTGTCTTTCGCTATGATGGAAAAACAATTACCAATATTGCAGAAAAGGAAGGTTTGGGAGAGAACTATGCGGGCGGCATGGCACAGGATAAAGCTGGAAATATGTGGTTTATTAAGAAAAACGGCATTTGCAAATATGATGGAAAAACTTTTACGGAATACACCCCCAAAGACGGATTAGGTGGAACTGAATTTTGGGGCATATACATAGAACAGTCGGGTATTATTTGGGTGACAGCCCGAGGCAGCACTACGAGGTTTGACCCGACTTTGGACAAAGCAGGACCAAAGGCATTTACCATATTTACACCAAAAGACGGACTAAACTGTTGTGTTCAAAGTATGTATCAAGACAAGTCAGGAAATATGTGGTGGGGTGCTGGATCTGGGCTCTATCGATTTGATGGCAAACGCTTTTATCAAGTTAAACAGAATGGACCTTGGTAGGAATTCAATGGCGTAAAATCCAGAAAATACCGAGGGGTATTTTCTTGCAAACAATTGACTTTAAATTAGTTACAATTATTTATAAATGATAAAATATAACCTAAATCAGCAACTGTTTTCGGTGCTATTGCTATTCGTTTTTATGGCATCCTGCAACGGACAGGATAAACCAAAGGTATCTGAAAAAGCACTTCCACAAGAACAAAGTGTGAAATTGGATACAGCGGCGCAAATATCCGAGTATGTCGTAGAAATATTTGAGGACACAAAAAGCAACCTGTGGTTTGGAACTAATGGAGATGGTGCGGCACGTTATGATGGAAAGACGTTGACCTATTTTTCTACAAAAGACGGATTATGTGATAATACGGTTGTCGGTATTGCCGAAGACAAAGAAGGCAATATGTGGTTTGGTACGCATAACGGCATTTCAAAGTATGATGGAAAAACATTTACCACTTTTGCAGAAACGAAGGGGCATATTTCTGGCTGTAAAATTCTTATAGATAGTAAAGGTCAAATATGGGCAGGTACGACTGAGGGGGCTTTTCGCTATAACGGTTCTTCTTTTTCTAAATTCAAAATTCCCAATCCTGTTATAGACAATCCATCCTTAAAGTGGCGGCTGGCAAAGTTTGGAGCATTTTAGAAGACAAAAAAGGTAATATTTGGTTTGGCAGAGATGGTTTTGGTGCTTGTAAATTTGATGGCACTGCGTTCACGCATTTTACCAAAAAAGATGGTTTATGCAGTAATAATGTGAGTAAAATAGTGGAAGACAACCATGGAAATATTTGGTTCGGCTGTCTCTCATCCGATTTTCCAAAAGAGATTAAGGGCGGTGGCGTAAGTCGTTATGACGGTAAAACGTTCACTCAATATCCAGAAATAAAAGGGCTTAGTAAAAATGATGTTTACACTATTTATGCCGATAAAAAGGGGAATATTTGGATTTGTGCCTTGCATCTTGGCATGTATCGCTACAACGAGAGCAAATTTACCTTGTTTAAAGAGATAGATAAAAAAGACGACATGACCCGTATTTTTGGTATTCAAAGTATGTTGGAAGATAGAAACGGTACGCTTTGGTGCGGTTTTTCGGGCGGTCTTTTTCGTTTTAATGGCACGTCTTTTACGAATGTTACTAAGGCTGAACCTTGGAGATAAGGGGTGGAAAGTTAAAATACTGAGGAGGTTGCTATCTTTTAAACAATTGATTTTAAATTAGTTACAATTATTTATAAATGACAAAATATCATTTTTATCAGCAACTCTCTTTACCCAAAAAACAAAAATCATTAAGGCATGATACGAAAGTAAGATACCCATAAATCCTTCGGAATTGTGGGTATCTTACTTTCTACTTAAACCCTACTATTTTAAAATATATAAAAAAACATAAAATTATTTCCCTTTTTGCAAACTAAAAAAGCGCATTAATGGTTAAAAATTCAATGCCTTATGATTATTTTTTCGTTTATATATGATTAAAAATCCCTGTAATTGGGACGTGGGCATAATTTTTGGTGAAAATATTGATGAAACAACCCGAAACAATCGGGAGGGAGGTATCTAAAGAAAATCCAAGTTTCCAATACCAAAATCATTCGAATAGCTATAAACCAATATATCATGATAACTGAAAATTTAAATTTAGGAATTGACACTGAGGGGTTAGAAGAACCAAAAGAAAAACGCGTCATTCGACTGCGTCCGTACCAAATTGAAAGCAGAAACGCCATCCTCAATGCTTGGGAACGCGGATGCCGATCCATTATGTACCAATCACCTACGGGCAGTGGAAAAACGGCAACCATCGCTTCTATCGTCAAAACATACCACGAAAATGGCTTAAAAACCTTAACTCTTGCCCATCGTGACGAATTGGTTGACAACATCATTGGCGAATATATGGATCTGTTTGGCATCGAAACAGGGGCGATTAAGGCTGGTTTAAAAAGAGATTATAGCATTGATCATCAAGTCGCAAGTATTGCAACCTATGTGAATGCCTTAGATTTTGACCCCGATTTGATTATTACAGACGAAGGTCATCACTGTTTGGCACAGACTTATTTGACCATTTATGCCGCCCATTCACGTGCTAAACTCTTGATGGTGACAGCGACTCCTTATCGTTTAAGTGGTCTGGGATTTACAGATATATGTGATGAACTGGTCTTGGGTTTGTCGGTTGCGCAATTAGAAAAAATGGGGAACTTGATTCCTGCGAAACTTTGGGCTATGACCACCTATACCCATGACCAAATTGCTCAAGTCCATGTCGTAAAAGGTGAATATTCAGAAACTGAGATGTCGAACCTCTTGAGCGAAACACGACAAATCATGTCGGTTGTTGACACCTATATCGAAAAAGGTGAAGGCAAACAGATGATGTTGTATGCGACTTCTGTTGACCATTCAAAAAAACTCGTCGAAGCTTTTGAGTGGCGCGGCATTAGAGCAGGACATGTGGATGGAAAAACGAAGGACAGAAAACGCATTTTTGAGCAGTTTGTCAACAAAGAAATTCAAGTATTGTCGAACTGCGAAATTGCTACTGAAGGCAATAATATACCGTGTATAGAAATTGTTGGGCTTGCTCGAAAAACGAAGTCGCTGTCTTTGTATCTCCAAATGGTCGGTCGTGCCTCTCGCCCATGGGAAGACCAAAAAGCGTATCTTTTATTCGATTTTGTGGACAATTACTGGGAACACGGCTTGCCAAATCGAGAACACGATTGGAAAAGTCACTTTGTCGGTGTCACGAGAAAAGAAAGGCAGAAAAAAGAGGAGGGATTGGAAAGGCAATTTATGATAGAGTCCGAAACGGGTGAGGTTTTTATCTCTAATTTGGCTAAACTGCCCGATGGATTTAAAGGTCAGATTCTCCAAGAAGTTGATCCACTCAATACAAAACACGCCGAAATGCTGCGTAAGCGGCAAGCAAAACTCGACGAAATCAACAGAAAAAAAAGAGAAAAAGAAGAAGCAATTCAAAGAAAAAAAGATGAAATCCAAAGAAGAAAAGAAGAAAAAATAGCTTATATACAACGTGTAAAAGACGCAAAATTAGCTGAAATTCAACGAAAAAAAGATGCCATTGAAGAAAAAAGGCTGAGGAAAATCGCTCAAAAAGAAGAACGCGCTCAACGGAAAATAGCTGAAAAAGAAGCTAAATTGAAGAAAATAGAAGATGCGCGTTTAGCCAAAATTAGGGAGGAAGAGGAACGCCAAAAAAGTTATCGAAGAAGCCGTTTAATCAATAACATTCAATGGGAGACGCGTTCAAAGCGGGAAGCCGCAAGCAAGGAGCAGTATCAAAAAGAAAGGGAAAACGATGAGCGGCGGCGAAAAGTCTATTACGCCTTTTTAGACTCGATGAAAGGCAGTAACTATTCTTGGGATGTTTATTATAAGTTACAGGAGGAGCAACGACAAGAAGCTAAGGCAGACAAACTAGAAAGTAAACTGTTTGCACAATTTCAAAGAATGGAAGTGCAGTTTGAAACCGGTATCAGAATGTCACATCGAATGAAATATGCCTTAAATCGCGTCTTTGGTTTTTGTTTTAGTAAAAGTTATAAGTTGCCTACTTTAGAGCAATTGATACAAATAACAGAAATCTATTGGACAACTGAGGGGTTGTTTACAAAAGAGCAATTTTATGGCGCCGTTGCAGAAATTGAAAAAGAGTATCGCATACAATTGATGCCCGTAGAAATCGCAGAAGAAAATGCCGTTGAAGCGATTGAAAAACAGTAAAAACAAGATTTTATACTGAGGGGGGTAAAATAGAAGAGGTTGTATCAAAATGTACTGATGCAACCTCTTTTGTTTGGGCTAACTCAATTTCAACTTAAAAACTTAAGGGAGACCACAGATTGGACGTTTTTTTAAGAATAACACTTACATTTGCTCCGAAAAATAGCCATGTGAGAAAGCCTAACCCCTTACTATCAATCTTAAACTTTAACCAAATAAAATGGATATTAAAAAAAACGAACTTGATTTTGCGAATACGCAAATCGCCTTTTCCAACAAAACAGATAAGGAACTTAAAAAAACCGCTTGGCTATTCGAAATGATGAATAAGCCATTTTTAGTTAGTTGGGGTTCTAAATTAGCCATGAAATCCGTCAAATTGGGTTTACCTTTTGCTGAAACAGTGATAAAAAAAACCATTTATGAACAGTTTTGTGGTGGTACAACCCTGCTTAATGCGTCTCCATCCATTGAGCGTTTGGCGCAATCTGGCTCAAAAACTTTACTCGATTATGGTGTTGAAGCCAGTGAAACCGAAGAGGATTTTAACCGCACAATGGTCGAAAACTTGAATGCGATTGACTTTGCGTCACGTTCAAAACATATTCCTTTCATCAGTGTCAAAATTACGGGCATTGCGCGGTTTGGTTTGTTGGCTCGAATTCAACAAAACGCGCCCCTAACGCATGATGAAGAGAATGAATACTTTACGGCTTCTAAACGGCTCGATGCGATATGTCATGCCGGACGTGAAAAAGGGGTAACTGTTCTCATTGATGCTGAAGAGTCGTGGATTCAAGATGCCATTGACCGCATGGCAAATATGATGATGGCGCGATACAATCGTGATAAAGCGGTGGTTTTCAATACTTTCCAGATGTATCGGCATGACCGTTTGGCGTTTTTGAAAGAATCTCATGCCATAGCTAAAGATAAAAATTTTATACTCGGTGCTAAATTGGTGCGCGGTGCTTATATGCAAAAAGAACGCAAACGTGCAGAGGAAATGGGCTACCCCACCCCTATCAATCCTGACAAGGTTGCGACCGACAAAATGTATAATGATGGCTTGGTTTATTGTGTTCAGCACCATGAGCAAATAGCCGTAATGAACGCCACGCACAATGCCCAAAGTTCTATTTTATTGGCTGATTTGATGGAGGAAATGGGTATTCCACACAATCATCCGCATTTTTGGTTTAGCCAATTATATGGTATGAGCGACAATATTACCTTCAATCTGGCAGCAGCAGGCTACAATGTGGCGAAGTATATGGTTTATGGTGCGGTCAAGGATGTCGTGCCTTATCTCGTTAGGCGGGCGGAAGAAAATACTTCGGTCACAGGCGATGTGGGTAGAGAATTGAGCTTAGTTCATCAAGAGTTGAAAAGACGGGGATTGGAATGACCCCCCTCAGTATAAATAGGCATAAAGAGTGTTTTTGATTAAAAAATTGCGGTTTTAAGAAAAAAAAATACAGTATATTTGTTCATAAAAATCACATAATAACATGAC
This sequence comes from Saprospiraceae bacterium, assembly GCA_043728625.1. Lineage (GTDB taxonomy): Bacteria > Bacteroidota > Bacteroidia > Chitinophagales > Saprospiraceae > JAAFJT01. The sequence goes on from JAYTMI010000587.1 coordinate 9,724, forward strand.
TGCAACACTTAAATTAGAGCCACAACAAAAAATTTACACTGTCGAAGAATATTTCGAGTTTGAAAAACACTCCGAGATACGTCACGAATATGTAGATGGTAAACTTATCGCTATGCCAGGAGAACTATTATCAAATATCAAAATCAGTCAAAACTGTTTTCGAGCACTTGATGATTTGTTTGAAAACAAAGGTTGTGATACCTATATTTTTAATGCCAAAATGGCTGTCAATATCAACAATCGGTATCGCTATCCTGATGTCGTCGTGACTTGTCAAAAAGAGCCTGATGCGCGCATGATTCAGTTTCCGAGCCTTGTTGTTGAGGTGCTTTCAGAAGGTACAAAACATGTTGACAAAGGAGATAAATTGAAGGAATATCGGACTTTGTCCACTGTTCAATACTATATTTTAGTAGATTCTGAAAAGGTTGAAGTGACGGTTTATAGCCGACAGGATAAACAATGGGCGCATGAAATATACACATCGTTAGATGAAATCATACCCTTACCTTTTTATGATGTGCAATTGCCGTTGATAAAGATGTATAAAGGTTTAGAATTTTGAAAAGTGGACAGAGTGAGGGGGTGATTTTTAATCACCCCCTCACTTAAAATATTAACCTCCAATATTTTATACCCTGTAAAAATAAAAATGTTAAAAAGAAACGCCAAATATACTGAGGGGTATGGTTTTTGCAAAAACTAAAAATGCAATAAAAAAAGGAGTCGTGAAAAACAGCACAACTCCTTTTTTTATTTGGCAAAAAATAAATTCAAATACAAATAAAATGTTAATGATGTCGTTTTGAGATATAAAAGTAAAGTGTAACACATCGAGGTTTGACAAAAAGACTTAGATTTGTCAATACTTGAAAAATAATTTTTCCAATTACCGACGTCTCTTCAATGAATATGTTGACAAAACTACTGGCTATGAAAAGATTACTCACTTACGCCATCACTCTATTACCCTTCGTTGTTTTTTCTCAACAAAATTCCCCTATTTCGAAGTCTATTGACCCGCGGCTTTATGCAGCCTACGATAAGGCTCATGTGGACGATGTGGCACAAAACGATGCGTTTTTGCTGAAACGGTGGACTTTTTATCTCGATCATGCTTTCTTTATTTCTGAAACGTCTCTTAGCAAATCAGAAACGGAGGAAAGCTACCCCTCAGTAAAAATTGCAGATTTACAGCATATCAATATTCTGAAATTAGAGCAAGAGCAAGCTCTAAAACGAAATTATTATGCAGAAACCATTTATAAAATTGAGGGTACGAATAAATATTTGGTCTATTATTCGGGTCGGGATTTCATCGAAAAATTGAATGACTATATATCAGAAGACAACGGTTTGAAAAAATAAAGCATCTACCATTTAGGTTTTTCAAACATAAAAACGTGGAAAAGTAATGAGTCTAAATCATAACCAATCTAAGGGCGTGAAAACTACAAAAATCATTTGGGCATTCGGGCTATTCTGCTGGGCATTTACGACACCCATAGCTGCACAAATCATCATGCGTAATGCCACAGTTAGCACAAACACTTGCGGGGCAAATTTTTTTGATAGCGGTGGCAGTGGAGCTGGCTATAATGCCAATGAAAATTTTACAATCACTATTTGCTCCGATGACCCAAGCAAAAAGAATATTTCTCTTGGTTTTGACCTTCTCGACGTGAAAGCGGGCGACGAATTATGTTTTTTTGATGGTAACTCAACCGCCGCACCGTCGTTGGGTTGTGCTGCTGATTTTGGTCAATCGAGTGCGATTGTCGAAACGACGGCACGGAATGGCAGTGGCTGTATGACCATCACATTTCGCTCGAATGGGTCGAGTCAAGGGGCTGGTTGGCTGGCTCGGATTTTATGTATCCCTTCTTGTCAAACCATCAAAACACAAATTACGGCAACGACACCCGCTATCGTTCCTGCTGACACGGGTTGGATAGATGCCTGTGCGAATGTGACCCGTGTGTCTTTCAAAGGAAAAGGTATTTATGACTTGAATGATATTTCCTATCACCAATCTGATACATTGAGCAAGTTTGAATGGAATTTTGGCGATGGCACGCCAGTGGCGTATGGACCAGAAGTTAATCATATTTATGCCCAGTCAGGCGGATTTGTCGTAAAATTGACTGTTACAGATACAATTGGCTGCAAAAACATTAACTATATCAAACAACGTGTCAGAATTGCCCCCAAACCTATCTTTAGTCTTGGTTCATTGGTCAGCCAAATTTGTGCTGGACAGGAAATAAGACTGAGGGGTCAAAGCCAAAGGATTGATACAACTTATCAAGTATCAACGACCACAGAAACGGATAGTTTCCAATTGGGTCAAGTGCGTTCTGAAAAGCTGTTCATTCCTGATGATGGTACAAAAGAATACAAAACGAGTGTGTTTTTTACGGATTTCGGACAGGGGCAAATGTTGACAAATATCAACGATTTCAAACGTGTTTTTGTCAATATGGAACACTCTTATGCCAGAGACTTAGAAATCAAATTGATATGCCCAAGCCGACAACAAGTCATTTTACATAAGTATGATGTCGCTACGCGCAACCGCAATCGTATTAATATAGGTGTACCAAATACAAGCGATGGCACTGGCGCAAATGTGAGTAATCCCGCCTTCAATCCAGCTGGTACAGGTCTTGAATATGCGTGGACACCGCTTGCTGCGACCACATGGCGTTCCTACACAACCCCTGCGACATTCAACCTACCTACTGGCAATTATAAAACCGACGACCCCCTCAGTAATTTGATTGGTTGTCCGCTAAACGGCGAGTGGTCAATCGTGGTCAAAGACCAATTTCCGCAAGACAATGGCTGGATTTTCTCATGGGGTATTGATTTTGAAAAACGGCTTTATCCGAATATCGAGACGTTTAAACCTGTCATCGTCAATCATGCTTGGTTGACCAACCCAACGGTTACGTCTTTTATGATGGACTCGATTGTGGCACGTCCGCGCAATGCCGGTGTTGCCAGCTACACCTATCAAGTACGCGACAATTTTAACTGTGTTTGGGATACATCGGTCAATGTCAAAGTTTTGCCGCCCACCAATGCCCGTTGTGTCGCTTGCGATTTGAATTTTCCTGAAATGAAAGACACGACGCTTTGTTCGTCAGAGCTATTCGGGACGGTTTTGAACAAAACATCGCTCAATCGTGTCAATAATTCTGTTCCTTTTGATGCTTTCCCAAATGTACAATTGGATGGTTCATCAGCCACTTTGTTGAATCCTTATGCATCAACGATATTGATTCAGAATATTTTTATACCCACTTTGACGGATCCAATGACGCAAATTGACTCCGTCTGTATGGATGTTAATTCGAGCGTTGCAGATGACTATGTTGTACAATTGAAAGCACCTTCAGGTCAGTCTATTCTTTTAAAGCCCGATCGTGTGGGTGGTGTTCAAAAACCTATTCGCAGTTTGTGTTTTACACCGACCGCAACAAGAGCCATCGAAACAGCCATATCGCCTTTGACAGGTGATTATCAGCCTGTTGGCGGCAGCACGACTTGGAATACACTGAGGGGGGCAACTGTAAATGGCAACTGGCAATTGCTTTCGTCAGTTGCTCGTGGTGGGCATACGGACACTTTGACGCATTGGTCAATCACTTTCAAAAGTGGTAATGCTTTAAAATATACTTGGGCACCGACAAATGGATTGTCTTGTTCAAACTGTGCAACACCTACGGCAAAACCTGCGACGACCACTCAGTATATCGTTTCCATTGTAGATAGTTTGAACTGTACACATATAGATACAGTACGTGTGACGGTTATTGACAGTTTGGCAGCACCTGCCCTTTCAGTCGGCAACCTCAATTTTTCGTGGATTCAGTTTACTTGGCCTGCCGTGCCAGGGGCAACAGCCTATGAAGTCAGTATTGATAGCGGTCGCACATGGATTCGTCCGAATGGTAATTTACAACATACCGTCAATGGTTTACGGACTCTTCAAACCGTTACTTTAATGGTCAGAGGATTGGGTGGTGCTTGCGGTTCACGAATAGCTCGACTATCAGAAACGACGATGGACTGTATCGCAACAATTGGACGAGGTGCCAATCGGCGGATTTTGGTGGATTCTATCCTCTGTTTTGGCGGTACAAGCCCGTTTGTCAATTTTGCATTTGCCAATGGTGTACAACCTTTGACGTATAAAATAGACACATTTTCACAGCTTTTAAGCGGTGTTTTTATCAATAAAATCAAAGCTGGAAGGCATGTAGGTGTCGTCATAGACGGCGAAGGTTGTACCGATACACTTATTTTTTACCTCGGGCAACCCGCGCCGCTTGTTCTTCAAAAAACTATTGACTCCGTTAAATGTAATAATACAGCGACAGGTAAAATTACAGCCGTGGCATCAGGTGGCACAATTCCTTATATTTATTCACTCAATTTTAGTCCTTTTGGACGAAATCCAGGCGTTTTTGACAGCCTCAGAGCAGGTAGTTACATCATAGAAGTTGAAGACAGCAACCGTTGTCGAGTGCGAGATTCGGCAAACGTCTCTCAGCCTACCCCCCTCAGTATGAACCTCAGTAAGCAAGATGTCCGCTGTTTTGGAAATACAAATGGCTCAATTCGAGCCTTAGTTTCTGGTGGCAGCGCACCTTATAGTTATAGATGGAACACTGGCAGCACATCTGATGTCCTAACCAACCTTGCAGTAGGCACATACACAGTAACATTAACTGATAAAAATGGCTGCCAAAAAACAGACTCTGCCACCGTTGCATCGCCCGCTAAATTGGTTATTACGACTTTACAAGACTCTGTCAAATGTTTTGGCGATGCCAATGGGCGTGCCAGGGCGCGTGTCACAGGCGGCTTATCGCCTTATACTTTCAATTGGAACAATACGCAATTTGACAGCATCGCCACAGGCTTACGTACTGGTATTCAACGTATTACAGTTACAGATGGCATTGGTTGTACCGATACGGCGAGTGTCGTAGTTTTACAACCTAATACCATTCGATTTGATTCACTCATTAGCGTGCCAGCCACTTGTAGCAATCAAGCCACTGGTACAGCTCGAGTGGTCGTTAGCGGTGGTGTTCAACCTTATCGTTATACATGGTTGCCCAATGGAGCGACAACGTCTTCGATTTCTAATCTACAAGCTGCTAAATATTCGGTAACCGTTCGAGATAATAATAATTGTACAAAAACCGATTCAGTGGTAGTTGGCTCAAGTCCACCTTTAGTGATTCAAGGGTTTGATTTTTCACAACTCAAATGTAGCGGCGATGCTACAGGTGCCATTATGGTTAAAGCCTTTGGTGGAACAGGTACTTATAGTTATCGTTGGAGTACAACACCTGCACAAACCGCCGATACCGCCAAAAACCTCGCAGCAGGTCGTTATTTCGTTACTGTCACCGACCAAAACAATTGTACGGTTTCAAAAGATACAACACTTACTGAACCGCCACGCCTTGATGCCACCATTTCACAGTTTAAAAATATAAAATGTAAGGGCGATGTAAACGGCACAGCGACCCCCTCAGTATTGGGCGGCACACCGTTCACAGGTAACTTCCGTTACATCTATAAATGGAATGACCCGCAACAACAGGACGCAGTAACGGCTGTCAATCTGCCTGTTGGCACATATATCGTCAGCGTTACCGATGCCAACGGCTGTATGGACACCGCTAATGTAACCATTACAGAACCCGCAACGGCTGTTCAAGCCTTTCCGCTACAAACCAAATTGTCTTGTCACAATAGCAATACTGGTGAGGCACGCGTAAACGCAACAGGTGGCGGTGGCAATTATTCCTATAAATGGAGTAATTTGCAAAATACACAGACCATTACGGGGCTTTCAAGGCAATTTTATACAGTTACAGTTACAGACATCAATGGCTGCCGAGCAATTGATTCCGTTGCTATCCAGACTTATGATTCAATTACAGCGAATATAACAACCATCCAACCACGCTGTTACAATACCGCAACGGGCAGTTTACAACTCACATCGGTGAAAGGAGGTGCGGGTAACAATAATTTGAATAATTATTTTTACCGTTGGAACTCAAATCCCGCTCAAACAACGACTCAAGCGACTGGGCTTTCAGGAGGTCGGACATTCTCTGTAACGGTCACAGATACTGAGGGGTGCTCGAATACATTTTTTCAATATTTGGGACAACCGGGACCTATTTTGCTCTCTGCTTTCTCAAAACCCGTCAGTTGTTTCGGTGGTTCAGATGGTCAAGCACTGATTACAGCTATCGGTTCAAATAACTCATTTACTTATCGTTGGAATGATGCCTCGAATCAAACCACGCAACAAGCTACCTTGCTTCCCGCAGGTCGTTTTAGCGTAACTATTACAGACTCAACGGGTTGTAGGCGCGACACTGTTGTTGATGTGACTCAGCCTTCTCGTTTGAAAATAGATGCAAAAACAATTGTTGATAATAAATGTGTCGGCGATACATTGGGGCGTGCCAGTATAACGGTGGCAGGTGGTATCCCTCGCTACAATATTTTATGGTCAAACGGCGATACCTCAAATACGATAAAAAGCATTCGTTCAGGCGCTTATATCGTCACCGTTTCAGATGCCAATGGCTGTAAATTGTTCGATACCATCATCGTCAAATCGCCGCCTGTTTTGGAGGCAGATGTCTCCGTAACACCTGTTAAATGCTACGGAGACCGCAACGGCAGCATTATTATTGATGCCTTTGGCGGAACTCAGCCTTTTTATTACAGTATAGATGGCAAGAACTTCAACGGTATCAATCAAATCGTCGGCGTAAAAGCAAGTAGTTATGATGTTTATGTCAAAGATGCCAATAATTGTGTTTGGTTCGACAATGTTAAAGTTGCAACGCCGCCGCGTTTTATGGTCGAAGCTTCACCTGACATTACGATTAATTTAGGTGATAAAACCCAGCTTTTTGCCAGTCCAACAAACAATCGAGGTCCAGTAACACTCACTTGGAAGCAGCCTTACGACAGTACATTGAGCTGTTTGAAGTGCCCTAACCCAGTTGCGTACCCGATGTCAACGATTCTTTATGTTGTCAATGGCGTGGATACTGTGGGGTGTCGTGCTGCCGACAGCGTCAAGGTCACGGTTGAGAAACCACGTAATGTCCTTGTACCGACTGGTTTCACCCCAAATGAAGACCAAATCAACGATAAACTCATCGTTCATGGTCGAACAGGAACGATTATCAAGGTCTTCCGCATCTACGACCGATGG
>JAYTMI010000588.1:0-3093 GCA_043728625.1 Saprospiraceae bacterium
CGTTATATGGCGATTCCGGGTCAAGCCTTGTCTTACAAAGTGGGCGAGCAAAAGATTTTGCAATTGAAACACGAAGCGATGGATAAACTCGGTGCGAAGTTCGATATCCGCAAATTCCACAACGAGGTGCTGAATGACGGCTGCGTACCTTTGGCTATTTTGGAGAAAAAAATGGTAAAATTTATCGAGACAAACAAATAATAAAGACTGATTATTGTTTATTGATTATTGTTTATTTTTAGCGAAATAAGCAATAATCAATCAACATTAATCAATAAAAAAATAGTTTATGACCAAACAAGAAAAGGCAAACAATATAGCAAACATACTCGACGAGTTATATCCTACAACGCCCATTCCGCTGGAACACGATGACCCTTACACCTTATTAGTCGCGGTTTTGTTATCTGCACAATGCACCGATGTACGGGTCAATCAAATTACCCCTCTCCTATTTGCAAAGGCAGCTACACCTTTTGATATGGTCAAATTAGAGGTTTCAGACATCAGGGACATCATCAGACCTTGTGGATTGTCACCACGCAAATCACAAGCAATTTTTGATTTATCGAATATATTAATCAATAAATACGATGGCGAAGTACCACAAAGTTTTGAAGCCTTAGAGGAATTACCTGGCGTGGGTCACAAAACAGCGAGTGTCGTAATGTCTCAAGCCTTTGGCGTTCCTGCTTTTCCTGTGGATACACATATACATCGGTTAGCCTATCGTTGGGGTTTGAGCAATGGTAAAAACGTGGAACGTACTGAGGGGGATCTAAAATCACTTTTCCCAAGACACACATGGAACAAACTGCATTTGCAAATCATATTTTTCGGACGTGAATACTGCCCTGCACGTGGGCATGATGCTCGAAAATGCCCAATTTGTAGCAAATTTGGCATTGAAGAATTGTTCGGAATATAAAATTTGGTCTATTGCTTTGCTACTCCATTATTTTTACCTTTTTTTGTTCGTTCAACAGTTTATTATTGAAAAACGAATTATTTAAACCAGTCATTTCTAAATTTTAATCAAACTAATATGGCGAATTTATGGGTAAAAAAACCCTTATCACAATTGTTGGCGCAAGCTGCCGATACTGAGGGGGGGTTAAAAAGAACATTAGGCGCACTCAACCTTGTTGCGTTGGGTGTCGGTGCGATTATTGGCGCAGGATTATTTGTCCGAACTGCGGCGGCTTCGGCAGAGGCGGCGGGTCCAGCAGTGACCTTATCATTTATTGTAGCAGCGATTGGATGTGCTTTTGCTGGTTTGTGCTATGCTGAATTCGCAGCGATGATTCCGATTGCGGGTAGTGCCTACACGTATGCTTATGCAACAATGGGTGAATTTGTAGCGTGGATTATTGGTTGGGCATTGGTGCTCGAATATGCCTTAGGTGCTGTAACCGTTTCTATCGCTTGGTCAGAATATTTGAACAAATTATTAGGCGGCTCGATACCTTTTGAGTGGTGTCATTCGCCTTTGGAAATGAGTACAAGTGGTGTCAGTGGCATTATGAATTTACCTGCTATTTTCATTCTTTTAGTACTTTCTTTGCTTTTAATTAAAGGTACAGAGGAATCTGCTTCTGTCAATGCTATTATTGTATTCATCAAGGTTGCTATTGTATTGATTTTCATTGCTGTAGGATTTCAATTCATCGAGCCTAAGAACTATTCACCTTACTTTATCCCCGAAGGTTTTGAAGGTCATACTTCATGGAATAAATGGGGTTATGGGGGTGTACTTGGTGGTGCAGCCATCGTCTTTTTCGCCTTCATTGGCTTCGATGCCGTTTCCACAGCAGCACAAGAAGCCAAAAATCCTGCGAAAGATATGCCTATCGGTATCCTCGGCTCTTTGGTTATTTGTACTGTTTTGTACATCCTTTTTGCACACGTTTTGACAGGTGTTGCCAATTGGACAGAATTCAAATTGGCTGGTAAAGAAGCATCCGTTGCTTATGCCATTTCAAACCATATGCCCGGATATGGCTGGCTGGCAACTGCCGTAACTGTAGCTATCTTGGCAGGTTTCTCATCTGTTATTTTGGTCATGTTATTGGGTCAATCTCGTGTTTTCTATTCTATGTCAAATGATGGTTTGATACCAAAAGTGTTTTCAGAATTGCATCCAAAATTCCGTACGCCTTATAAGTCAAACATGATTTTGTTTGTCTTTTCAGGCATCCTTGCGGCTTTTTTACCGGGCAGTATGGCTGGTGATTTGACATCATTTGGTACACTGTTAGCCTTTGTTTTGGTCAGTTTGGGTATTTGGTTGTTACGTCGTTCTGATCCAGACCAACCACGCCCATTCAGAGCACCCCTTGTGCCACTTGTACCCATTCTCGGAGCACTTATCTGTTTTGCTATGATTGTTGCATTGGATAAATATACCTTAATGACCGCTATGGGTTGGATGTTACTTGGTTTACTTGTTTATTTCGGGTATAGCCAGAAAAATAGTAAGTTACAATAGAGAAATACGTTTAAAATAACTAAAAAGCCTCCTTAGTCGTCTAATACTGAGGGGGCTTTTTGATTGAATTAGGATTTAGCTTCGTTCAACTAATGGTAATTACAGAATTGGGAAAGTCAATACATATTTTATGGTCTCGCATGAAATCAAGACCTAAAACGCCATCAAAATTACTGAAAATGTAATTACTAAAAAAATCATAGCTACATATTTCAAAGTCATTACGCTCAATACCCAACGCTTCTATACGGGCAATTTTGAAGATATAAGCTTCAATAATACCTTTGCCCGTCTCTAATTCAACAGTGCCAAGCGCATCTTTTAGTTCATAACCTGCAATCAAAAGTGGTGCTAAATCAATAACAGTATGCGATGCACCTGTATCAACAGCAAAAGTTAATTTGTCTTTTTGAAACCAAAAATCAATTTGAATAAGACTATCTTCATCTGATAGGTCAAAGGGAAAGCGTTGGTTTTTCATAGATGTTTGCTTGAAAATTTAGAAAATTTACCAATTAGATAACCAATAACGTTTATTTTTCGGTATTTCGCCTGTATAAACGCAGACAAAGTAATCGTATCCTTTTTTAACTTCTTTAGCATGA
>JAYTMI010000589.1:0-1780 GCA_043728625.1 Saprospiraceae bacterium
GTACTTGCCGAAGCGGGTTCCAAAACGGCAGATGGCAAAACGGGTGATGTTTACACGTCTGTTTTGACAAAAGAAAAAACTTATCGTCTGATTGCTTCCAAAGCGGGTTATACATCTGATACGGTCGTTTTCAATACAAAAGGTATTGACGTGACCACTGAAATTGAGAAATTGCTGAAATTGAAGCCTAAATTGATAATTGTTAAGCGCAATGAAGCGATTAAGTTGAATAATATTTTCTACAAATACGACAAGTATGAGGCAACAGAAGCCCACTTGGATAACTATGATTTGGCAAAGGGTTCGATGGATTATTTGTATGATATTATGTCAAAATACAGCGATATGGTTATTGAGTTGAGTTCTCATACGGACTCACGTGGTTCAGATGATTACAATATGAAGTTGTCTCAACGTCGTGCTGATGGTGTTAAGAAATATTTGATGAATAAAGGTATTGCTGAAAACCGCATCGTGGCGAAAGGTTATGGCGAAACGCAATTGGTGAATAATTGCGGCAATGGCGCAAAATGTAGTGACGAAGAGCATCTAGCAAATCGTCGTACAGAGTTCAAGATTTTGAGTGGACCAACGTCTATTGAAGTGATAGAACAGCAGCCTGCTAAGAATTAAAGAAGTGAAAAAATATTGTTAATTTTAGGGTATCTCATTTTATAGTGAGATACCCTATTTTTATTTGTGTAACACATGTTTATACATTATTTATTTTAGTGAACAATACGTTAAACATTTAAAAGTTTTTGGATTCTATTACTGAGGGGGTTACTTTTGAATGAGACGCAACCAAAATATAAAAAAATCCGTTTTAATAAGCAGCGTTTAAACCCATTAACACACATTTTGACAGTATAATGCACATGATATTGATACGAAAAATTACACATTTATTAATCGCTTTTATTGCTTTTCTACCCTTTGGCATGAGCCAAAATATCACAATTAAAGGAAAAGTCATTGATGCCGATACGAAAGAAACGTTGCCTTTTTGCCGCATAGTGGTTGAAGGTTCAACGGTTAATGCCGCAAGTGATATAGATGGTAATTTTAATATCAGCTTGTCTGCACCTGCTCCCTTTTTGATAGCTTCGATGATTGGCTACGATACTTTGCGGCGTAAATTGACAGATGCCGCTGAACAAGAGATTGTTTTTGAGCTCAAAGCAAGCGACCAAACCCTTATGGAGGTGGTCATTTTTGCAGGTGAAAACCCTTCGCATCGCATTGTTAAAGGTATTATAAAAAACAAGCCACTCAATCGTCCGAGCCAACTGCCTCATTATCAATGTGAAACATATACAAAAACGGAGTTTGATTTGGTGAATATCAGTGAGAAAGTACAGAAAAGCCGCGCTATGAAACCCTTCCGTTTTGTGTTTGACAATATTGATTCGACTTCTGACGAGAAGGTTTTTTTACCTGTTTATATGGTTGAAACGATTGCAGACAACTTCCATACTGAAGGGTCTGACAAACGCCAAAGTATTCCAAAAGCCGAAAAAGTAGCTGGCGACCCCAACGAAAGCTTCATCGCCACCATCCGAAATATGCAAAACGATTTTGATGTTTATGACGATTGGATTTATATCCTTGAAAAACCTTTTATCAGTCCTTTTGGCTCATCGGGTTTGTTTTTTTATGAATATTATATTTCAGATAGTACCATAGCAGATGATGGTATGAAAAAATACACCATTCGTTTCAAGCCGCGTCGCAAGCAAGAAAATACGTTTTATGGCGATTTTGTGGTTGAAGACAGTAC
>JAYTMI010000590.1:0-2777 GCA_043728625.1 Saprospiraceae bacterium
AGAACAATAAAATGCCTTTTTTGTTAATCCAAATCAAGCAAACCTTCGGGCAATTCCATCATTATTTTCTGCGCTTCGTCATCGCGTTTAATGACAAAAGCCGCATTTAAAGGAATTAAAACTTCACGGTTTTTAAACTCAACAACAGCCATTTCTTGTTGTGGATATTCCAAAATATCTATGATGCTGCCTATCTCAATGTCACCATCAAAAATAGCATAACCGATACATTTTTCATATTCCAAACCATCATCTTCAATCTCAAATTCACGGAAATCATCTGGAATAATGTCTTCTTCTCGCAAAAAGAGTTCTTTATTGGCAATAGACAATGCACTTTCGGGATTGTCTATATCCTCAAATTTGCCAATCGTGGTATTGCCCACACGTATATCATCTACAAAAAAAGGTGTTGGTTTGCCTTTGATTTGAAGGATAACCACGTCTGTATTCATCAAGTCTTCGAGATAACGCTCTGTTACTTGCAGCTTTATTTCGCCTTTCAAGCCATGTGGTTTTTTTGTATAACCTATCGGTATTAATTTTCCTATCACTTATTTTTATTTTTTATAGACCACGGATTTGGGCTGATACGACGGATTTGGGCTGATTTTTAGTTCCCTTCGGGATGACAATAAAATCTGTGAAAATCTGTCGTATCAGTTCATCAATGGTCAAAATTCACACACGCGGCTTCCAAATCACTTCGGTTGCGCCTAAATCTTTTCCAACTTTCCGACCCAACACAAAAAGATAGTCGGAGAGCCGATTAAGGTACTTTATACTGAGGGGGTCAATTTTTTCTATGGCATCCAATGCAACCGCTAAACGTTCTGTACGACGGCAAACAGTACGTGCAATATTGCAAAAAGAAACCGTTTGATGACCACCTGGCAAGATGAAATTCTTCAAAGGTGGTAACGCCAATTCCATCGTATCTATTTCATTTTCAAGCAATTGTATGTCTTCTATTTTCAAATCTGGTACTATCATATTCTTTGATGGGTCGCTCGCAAGGACAGAACCGATGGTGAACAAACGGTCTTGAACTTCCTTCAAAACGGTTTTATACTGAGGGGTCTCGATGAAGTCGCCGAGCAAACCGATATACGAGTTGAGTTCATCAACTGTACCATACGCTTCTACTCGTAAATGGCTTTTAGGGACTCGTGCGCCACCGAAAAGTGATGTTTCGCCTGAGTCGCCTGTTTTAGTATATATTTTAAAAGCCATTTTTAAGTGAAAAGTTATAAGTGAAAAATTGGGTTCTATCCGTAAATAAAAAACCTGTGCGGCAAAGTTAGGCAGCGCACAGGTTTTAAAGGTATTTTTTGTTGTGATATTAGTATATTCATTTTTTTGTCATTCCGTTTTAGACGACACCGTTTAGGTATTGGTTTTCCTCAGAATGACAAAATAGCAGTTCAATTCAACACAAACTTATAGCCGACACCTCGAATGGATAGAAAAAAGCGGGGATTGGCAGGGTCTTGTTCAAAATACTTGCGGAAAGACAGGATAAAATTGTCAATCGTTCGTGTCGTTGGAAAAACATCGTAACCCCAAACGAACTGCAATATTTGATTGCGGGAAACGACTTCGTTTTTGCGTTCAACCAACAGTTTCAAGAGCATCACTTCTTTTTTTGTCATATTAAATGCGCCTTGATTGCCGACGGCTTCAAATGTCGCAAAATTGACTTTATTATTGCCAAACGAAAACACTTCTGATTCGTCGTGCGCTTGCCGATTGGTCCGTTTTAGGAGGTTTTGAATACGTAACAAAAGTTCTTCAAGGGTAAAAGGTTTGGTTAAGTAATCATCTGCCCCTTTTTTCAAGCCCATGATGCGGTCTTGTGAAGTGTCTTTTGCTGTCAAAAAGATGACGGGAACGCTTGTATTTGAAAGCCTAATTTGCTCACAAACTTCAAAACCATTCATTTCAGGCATCATCACATCGAGAATAATGAGGTCAAAATGCTGTTCATGGAACAGATGCACGGCTTCTTTGCCGTTGTCGGTTTCAACAACTTCGTAGTTTTCAAGTTCGAGGTTGAGTTTGACTATATCTCGGATATTTTCTTCGTCTTCTGCTAATAGGATTCTCATTGGATTCTATTTTTATGCGTTTTTGAATTTTTGATAAATCATAAACAAAATTAAGCCTATCTAACCAGACTTATCCGAAACTGTTAATGGATTAACCTCAAATTTAACCTTTGTCATAAAATTGTCATCGAATTATTGTTGTTGGATTTTGCTTAAAAGTTTCGTTGTTGTCATTCAAAATAATACCTAAGGAAGCGTTTATTTCAATTTATGATTTGACTTAGTTTAAAACTTAAACGAAATTAAATTTTGTTTAACCTAAAATAATGTCAAAATCTGCTTCATATTAAAAAAACACAACCCCTCAGTATCTCATCTTAATACATTGATAATCAAATACTTAATACTTAATGTACAAAATACAGCAAGTTTAAGGTCATAAAAATACACTTTAATAAAATCCACTCACCATTTTTTATTTCGTCAAAGTGTTTTACCTTTGTGACAAGAATTTATAGCATTGAGCTACATTTTCCTAACTAAATAAAACCACACTTTATTTTTATTCTTCTTTTAACGCAGCCAGCCTAATTTTTTGTGATTGGTCTATTGGTCAATAGTTATTTACTTAATTCAAATAAAACTTATGAAAAAAGATTTTCCGACTCGTGTCAAACACAAAGAGTTGCTTCAATGGGTCAATGAAATGACTGACCTATGCACACCCGA
>JAYTMI010000591.1:0-7877 GCA_043728625.1 Saprospiraceae bacterium
TTCGGGTCGCAATTTGTGTCCACCATAGCGAAAGTACGCAAACCGAGTTTTTTCGACTCTTGTAAAGCCAAATGCTCGTGTCCGATGTCAACAAGGAAAACAGCCGCAGGCAAACGGTTGAGGTTAGCGATACCACCGAGGATTTTCTCGATACGGTCACGCTCACGACCCATCATTTGACGCTCTTTTTTAGTGATGCTTGTATTGGTCGGGTCGTTCAAACGCGAGTCAATCGTTTGCATTTTTTTCACTGATTTACGAACTGTAGAGAAGTTCGTCATCATACCTCCCAACCAACGCTCTGTTACGAAGGGCATACCGACAGACAAAGCTGCTTTCTGAACGATGTCACGCGCTTGTTTTTTAGTAGCGACAAACATGATTTTGCGACCGCTTTTGGCAATCTGACGCATCGCATTTGCTGAACGCTCTAAACTTTCTGTTGTACGATTAAGGTCGATGATGTGAATACCTTTATGTTCCGTAAAGATGTACGGTTGCATTTTTGGATTCCACTTGCGCTTGAGGTGACCAAAATGTACACCCGCATCAAGCAACTCTTTATATGTGAGCTTTTCCATTATTTTTATAATGATGTTAAGATTTTTAGATAAAATTGAGTCTTGAGTTTTGGGTTTTGAATTTCGAGTTACTCAAAACTCGAAACCCAAAACTCAAAACTCGAAAAATTAACGTTTCGAGAATTGGAAACGAGCGCGTGCTTTTGGACGACCGTATTTTTTACGTTCAACGGCACGTGGGTCACGCATAAGCATTTTCTTAACTTTGAGTGGCTTGCGGAATTCTTCGTTCAACTTAACCAAAGCGCGAGCAATACCCATACGGACAGCTTCTGCTTGTCCTTTATAACCACCACCTGACACATTCACGAGTACATCATAAGCAGATGCAACGTCAACAGTCGTCATGGCTTCCATCGGAATACCCGTGATGTGGGCAGCCGTGAAATATTCGCGGTAATCCTTTCCGTTCACCGTAATTTTACCTTCACCTTTGCGGAGATAAATACGAGCGACTGCGGCTTTTCTTCTACCAACGGCATTAATTTGTTCCATTTTATATCAGAAATTGAAATTGTCAATAATTTTTTAAATCTAAAAAATGAACGAAATGACTAAATGTGAATAATAAGTTGTCCTAAAAAACATTCATCATTCATCATTCACCATTCACCATTCATTAAAGCGTCTCAGGCTTTTGTGCGGCGTGTGGATGTTCAGTACCCGCGTAAACGAACGCTTTTTTGTACATCGCACGACCTAATTTTGTTTTAGGCAACATACCTTTAATGGCTTCCTCAATGATGAAAGTTGGTTTTTTAACCAATACATCTTTAGCAACCACTGATTTTTGGCCACCTGGATAAAGCGAGTAGCTCAAATATACTTTTTGATTCATCTTTTTGCCCGTAAAGCGAACTTTATCAGCATTGATGACGATGACGAAATCGCCAGTGTCCGTGTGCGGCGTGTACGAAGGCTTGTGTTTACCCCTCAGTACCGTAGCGATTTTTGAGCAAATACGACCCACCGTTTCGCCTTCTGCGTCCACGATATACCATTTACGCATCGCTGGAGCGTCTTGCGCACGAATGGAATCCGTTTTATAGCTTAACTTCAACATTGTTGTATGAATTAAATTTTTCTAATAAATCTTATTAATTTTTCAATGCAGCATCGTCAATTCGGAACTATTGATTCGGCTATTTTTCGCTCTTGCAATCGGGCAAATCTCAAAAGCGGTGCAAAAGTAGAACTTCGACATCGAATACACAAGGGTTTTCCAAAAATATTTTCAATAAAAAACGATAAATCATTGATAATCAGTCTTTTTTTGGCACAAATATTTTTGACTCTGCACTTATTATAACAAAAAAGTCCAATTAATAGTAATGATATGCTCAACTTTTCCTGTTTTAACAAATAGCTGTTGTTTCCAATGTTTTTACTGAGGGGGGTATTTTGTTCGATGTTATTATTATATTTTGATTGAAAAAACATGAATCAATAGTGAATTGGATGCATTTACCCTGTTTTTTCAAACAAAAAAGTTACTAAACATTATATTTTAGTCAAAATAACATACCGAAGAAGGGTCTATTCTGAATTTTTTTTACAAAAAATTTACGGACAGTAATTAAGTCTTTTTTAACAATGCACTTATTTTCGTCCTTTGTTTTCAAAAATACACATTTTAGAAGATAATGTCCCATCTTTATTTAAATAATCTTATTGATTTTGTACTTGAACTTTAAACAATGTAACCACAAACAGAAATGAATGAATTATTAGCTAAACATGACTTTACCGCCGAAGAAATTGACGAGTTTTTCTCACATGCTTTAGTCATCAAATGCCCAAAAAAAACAATTTTACAACGCGAAGGCGATGTTCCGCATTTCTTTTATTGGGCAACTAAAGGGATTTTTAGAGGTGGTTTTACAGATAAAAAAGGGACAGAGTACACTCGTGCTTTTTTTACACCTACGACAATTCCTTTTGTAATGTCCTATAGTAGCTTTATTATGCAATTGCCTGCTCTCAGTTTTTTAGAAGCTATTGAAGATGGTGAATTGCTATCATGGCATTTTGATTACGTTAAAAATCTTGAAGAAACCAATATTAAATGGCTTAAGTTTTTTAAAAAACAAGTTGATTTAGTGTTTTTATTTCGAGATATCAAAGAACGGCAATACTAATACGCTCACACCCAAAGAACAATATTTAGTTTTTTTAGAATCTGCATCCGAATTTGCCTATCGCATCCCACAACATTATATTGCCAGTTATATTGGCATCACGCCCGAGGCTTTATCGCGTATTAGAAGACAACTTAAAACAGATAATCGCTTAAAATCCAAAGATTAAGTAGAAATTAAAATATTTGCTTATTTTAATATCGTTTGTATTTCTTAACCTAAATCAACGATAATAAATATTCCAACATATTACTTTTGCTCGTTGTCTTGGTATTGCTTCTTTCTCCAAGTAAATAGACACAAAATTTTTTCATTAAATCGTGTTAGTTATTTATAGTACTTATTACCCACAACTTAAACCGATATGATTTTTCGAAATCGTATCGGTTTTCTTTTGTTATTGACTATTAAGCTTATTTTTTTATTATATATTCCAAAAATCAAAGGGCAAACGTTTTGAAACACGTTTGCCCTTTGATTTTTGCCTTTTGCCTTTTTATACTGAGGGGGTCAATTTCCAAACCGTTTTGCCCTCAACTCCTGTAAAAAGCGTTGTAACTCCACTTCGTCATGGAACAAAACCTCACGAGGTTTAGAGCCTTCATTCGGTCCTACAATGCCCAAATGTTCCAATTGATCCATGATGCGACCCGCTCGATTATAGCCGAGTTTCAAACGACGTTGAATCATAGACGTCGAACCATGTTGATTTTGAACCACAAGACGCGCTGCATCTTCAAGCATATCGTCGAGGTCATTGATGTCAACCGCACCGACTTCATTGAGCGCTGCATCGTTTCCAGTAAACTCTGGTAAGAAATATGGCTGTGGATAACCAGGTTGTTCATGTATAAAATTGATAACCCGTTCAACCTCTGGCGTATCCACAAAAGCACATTGCAAGCGAATAATATCCGAACCTGCCGTTAATAACATATCTCCTCGTCCAATGAGTTGGTCAGCACCGTTTGTATCCAAAATGGTACGTGAATCCACTTTTGAAGCTACTTTGAAGGCAACGCGTGCAGGGAAGTTGGCTTTGATAACGCCTGTAATGATGTTTACGGAGGGGCGTTGTGTCGCTATAATCAAGTGAATACCAACGGCACGTGCCAACTGAGCCAAGCGACCAATCGGTAACTCGATTTCCTTACCCGCCGTCATAATCAAATCAGCAAATTCGTCAATGACTAAGACGATGAACGGCAAATAGCGGTGTCCTTTTTCAGGGTTCAACCGACGACCAACGAATTTATCGTTGTATTCTTTAATATTCCTGGCTTGCGCTTTTTTCAACAAATCGTAGCGCATCTCCATCTCAATTACAAGGGAATTGAGCGTTTTAATGACCTGCGCTGTGTCTGTAATTATCGGTTCAAGCTGGTCGGGCAAATAGGCGAGGAAGTGATTATCAATTTTAGCATACGGCGACAACTCAACTTTTTTAGGATCAATCAAGACCAATTTGAGTTGCGACGGATGTTTTTTATACAAAAGAGAGCATAAAATCGTATTGATACCAACCGATTTACCCTGTCCTGTCGCACCTGCAATAAGCAAATGCGGCATTTTCGCTAAGTCCACAACAATCGGTTCATTAGAAATAGACTTGCCCAAAGCAATCGGCAAATCCATATCACTTTTGCGGAAACGGTCACTCGACAACATTTCGCGCAGAGAAACCATTTGTTTATTTTTATTCGGCACTTCTATGCCAATCGTACCACGCCCTGGAATCGGGGCAATGATACGAATACCCAATGCTGCAAGGCTCAAAGCGATGTCATCTTCAAGGTTTTTAATCCTCGAAATACGGACACCTGGCGCAGGAACGATTTCATAAAGCGTCACCGTTGGACCTATCGTTGCACGTATTTTGACGATTTCGATTTTGTAATTCAAAAGCGTCTCAATGATTTGATCTTTGTTCGATTCGAGTTCCGAACGGTCAATTTCTACTTTATTGTCTTCATAACTGTCCAAAAGTGGCAAAACTGGATATTCATAACCCGACAAATCAAGCGTTGGGTCGTAAGGCGTTGAAATATCACCATAAGGTTTTTCATTGAACAAGTCACCTTGAACAGGTTTTACAGGCATTGGCGGCGGCAATATATCTGCTAATTCGTTCGATGCAACAATCGGTTCTGTTTCTATTTCCAACTCAGTTTCACCAGCTTTCAAACTCGGTGCGCGTGTTAGCGCATTTTTTGAAGTCAAATCAAATGCCCCGTTTTCATCTTCTACTGTTTCAACCTTTGCTGCCGTGACCGCAGGCCGCACATCAAGGGCTTCCTCAATCACCGTTCTTTCCCCAGCCTTAATCGGTGCGAGTGATACTGAAGGGGGAGCTTCAGACTTTTCACTTGGCATACCTGTGAAACGACGAGTGGTTTGACGTACATCAAATGTTTTGTTCTTATAACGGTCATCCCAAAGGGCATAAACCGCTGTTTTGAGCTGTTCGAGGAAATTTTTAAGCGTCAAACCCCTCAATTCAGGATTGTAAGACCATATAATAAGGAAGGAAATGATGAGCAAAATGAGTAAAAACGTACCAATTGCGCCTACAAAATGCATCAACCATTCGCTTATAGAACGACCGAAATTGCCGCCCCAAGGAAAATTGGATTTATAAAAAAAGAAACCAAACAATATAGATAAACCTATCATCCAAGCCAAAGCATTGCGCAAACGGCTTGCAAACCGACTTAATGGAATGTCATTGATAATCCCCAAACCATATTGTAATAAGATATAAATCAAGAAAAACGAAGGCAAACCAAACATCCAAAACACTAAAAAATGCGAGACAATCGCACCCAAGCGACCCAACCAATTGGAGACTTCAATGTCTTGAAATATCAAATCCAACTCAAAATGGTTGACTTTATCTTGGTCAATTTGCCAAGTAAAAATATAGGAAAAACACGCAACGAAAAGGTAGGTTGCTAAAAACAAGAGTAACACACCGATGAGTTTCGGCGTGCGCGGGTCATCGCCCATTATATTATTTTTGGATTTCGCCATATCAAATTATCTCCTTTTTAAAATTATAGTGTTCTATTCGTCAATGATTATATGTTTTTTTTTAAAAGCCATTAACAATTAAATAAAATGGACAGTTAATCACAAAAGTAGCATTTCCAATAGCTTCTTACTAAAAAATGCTTATTTTTTCAATTTTTTGTTCAAATAACTATATCATTTTCACAAAACATATCAAAAATAATAAGAGTCATTTTAGGCTTAAAATACTGAGGGGTATTGTGCAGACGCATCAATACCCCTCAGTATTTTTCATTTTCAGATATTAATAAACTGCTTCAACAATGCGCTTTATGGTCTTTACATCGCCCATTGTGTAATAATGTAAACACGGTACACCCGCCGCTTTCAATTCTTTTGACTGTGCGATGCACCATTCAATACCAATTTCACGCACAGCATCATCGTCTTTGGCTTTCATAACTTCACTCACAAAAGCATCAGGTAAATTGATGAAAAATAGACGCGGAATCCCCACCAACTGCGATTTTTTGGTAATTGGTTTCAAACCCGGAACTATCGGAACAGGGATACCCGCTTCCCGACAGGCTTTCACGTATTCAAAGTATTTAGAATTATCAAAAAACATTTGCGTAACAATATAATTCGCCCCTGCATCAACTTTTTCTTTTGTAAAAACCAAATCTGTCGTCAAATTCGGCGATTCAAAATGCTTTTCAGGATAACCTGCAATGCCAATACAAAAATTGGTTTTTGTACCTTTTGATATGTCGGGGTCAAGGTATTTACCACCATTCATATCACTCATTTGCTTCACGAGGTCTAAGGCGTAGGCATGACCATCAGGGTGTGGTGCAAAATGCGATTCAAATTTGGCGGCATCACCACGCAAGGCGAGAACGTTGTTGATGTCCAAAAAATTGAGGTCAATCAGCGCATTTTCTGTTTCTTCCTTAGAAAAACCGCCACAAATCAAGTGCGGTACAGCGTCCACACCATAGCGGTGCATGATAGCCGCACAAATACCTACCGTACCAGGACGTTTGCGAATAGCCGTTTTTTCGTAGTAGCCACTCGGTCTTCTGCGATAAATAAACTCCTCGCGGTGGTAAGTGACATCAATAAACGGGGGCTTAAACTCCATCAAAGGGTCCAACGTATTGAAAATAGACTGCATAGAACCGCCTTTAATAGGGGGTAAAACCTCAAAGGAAATCAGCGTTTTACCTTCTGCTGCCTCAAAATAATCCGTAACTTTCATAAAATTCTGTTTGATAATCGTTTATGTTAATGAGCCGCAAAGCTACAAAATGACTTAGATTGAATCCGATTTAATCTTCATAAGAATAAAATTCTTCAGAAAATGTTTATTTTTAAACAAAAAATTTTCAATTATTGATAATTGTTTTAAAATTATTAACAAAAACCACCTAAGCGTGGTTAAATTTGCGCCTTCTTAAAGTTTTAAATTTTAGAATTTAGACATCAATAAAAAAATGATTCAACGACTGTTAATAAAAAACTACGCCATAATTGAAAAACTCGATATGGGGTTTGCAAAAGGTTTGACCATCATTACAGGTGAAACAGGTGCGGGTAAGTCCATTTTACTCGGTGCTTTGGGTATGATTTTGGGCAATCGAGCGGATACGAAGGTGCTGTATAATGCTTCTGAAAAATGTATCATTGAAGGCTATTTTGATATATCTGCCTACGATTTACAAGCATTTTTTGAGGAAAATGAAATTGATTTCGACCAAAATACCGTTGTTCGTCGGGAGTTGACTCCTGCGGGCAAAACACGCTCTTTCATCAACGATACACCTGTCAATTTGACGCAATTGCGAGCCTTTTCAGGCAAATTAGTGGATTTACACCAGCAATTTGATACACTCGATATTCACGACGCATCTTTCCAATTGCAAATGATTGATGCCTTGGCGAACAATAAAGCCCCCCTCAGTATTTACCGTGAAAAGTATCGTTTTTTTCAAAATGATAAAAAAAGGTTGGCTCAACTACTTGAAAAAAATGAGCGTTCTGCAAGGGAAATAGATTTTTTAAATTTCCAAATTGACGAATTTAATAAAGCAGAACTCATTGACGGTGAACAAGATACGCTTGAAAGCGACCAAGAGCGTTTACAAAA
>JAYTMI010000592.1:0-1986 GCA_043728625.1 Saprospiraceae bacterium
GTGGAGTATAAGGATAAAAAAGCAAAGGAAGAAATGGAGGAATTGACACAAGAGATTATTGCGCTTATTAAAAATAGTTCAGTGGAAATACTGAAAAAAACTGCATAAACCTTTAAATAACTGCTTTTGCAGTATTAATCAGTATTAATCAGTAATAAACAGTAAATTATGGCAAAAATTCAACCGAAAATAGTCCTGAATGCT
This sequence comes from Saprospiraceae bacterium, assembly GCA_043728625.1. Lineage (GTDB taxonomy): Bacteria > Bacteroidota > Bacteroidia > Chitinophagales > Saprospiraceae > JAAFJT01. The sequence goes on from JAYTMI010000592.1 coordinate 205, forward strand.
ATGGAGCAAGAAAAAGTACTGCAAACGCTCCAAGAAGAAGACAGCAAAAAAAGCGGCACTAAAGTCCGTGTAACCATTGATTTTACACAGGCAATGCACGACCAAATTAAAACTGAAATGGACTACACGGGGCAAACCATAAAAGGATTTGTCACCACGCTCATTCGGGAATATTTTGAGAAAAACCAAAGATGAATACTGAGCAAGCTAAAAAACTGGACTTCCCAAACCTCCTGTCCAGGCTGGGGTTCAGCCCGATTAAACAAGCTAAAAATGGGGCAGAACTTTGGTATGTGTCGCCTTTTAGAAAGGAAAAAGACCCTTCATTTCACACGTCTTTTTTGAATGGAAAATGGATTTGGAATGACTTCGGAGACATAGGCGGGACGGTCATTGATTTCGTCATTCGCTATCAGAATACGGATGTGAAAGGCGCATTAAGTTTTTTAGATACCTTTTTTCAAGGCGTTATACCCAGCCAAACAGTTCAATCAAATGAAATCCCATCTTCTGCTCAAACCACAAATAAGACTTTTCGTCTTGACCGAGTTCAGCCAATCAAAGTAACCAAAAATTATCTTGAAACTCAACGAGGTATTCCTGTTTCATTAGCCAATCGCTACTTGACGGAAGCCGTTTTTACCAATACTCAAACAGGGAAACAATATTTTGGCGTAGCGATAAAAAACGTTTCAGATGGCTATGAGCTGAGAAATGCGTTTATGAAAGGCTCATTAGGCAAAAAAGACTTTACGTTCTTAGAAGGCGAAAAAAGCGGCTCTGTTTGCATCTTTGAGGGATTTTTGGATTTCCCAAGCTGCATCATTGACTTATCAAATTACTGTACCAACGAAACGGCTAAAACCATTTTACTTTCTCCTCATAAAAATGCTTTGTTGCCTGATGTCATTGTTTTAAATTCAGCTTCGTTTAAAGAGCCTGTTTTGGCATTTATTAAGCAAAAAAAACTACAAATTCATTCATGGTTTTTGGGATAATGATAAAACGGGATGGGAGTTAAAATCCTTTTTTGAGGACAATTTGGGTTTTCATAAAGTCATTTCTTGGAATCATCTTTATCTCCCACACAAAGATTTTAATGAGGCATTAGTAGCAAAATCCAAGCAAAATATACGGTAATTGCAGTTTAAATACTTATTTTGCAGTACATTTCAGTTTTAGTACGTATTTATCAGTATAATTAAGTAAATTTAAGGCTATGGAACAAAATAATAAAATCGTTCTTTTTCAAGAAAAGCAAGTTCGCAGGGTTTGGGATAATGACCAATGGTGGTTTGTTATCGAAGATGTTGTTCAAATCTTAACAGACTCTTCTAACCCAAAAGGCTATATTCGGGATATGCGGCGGCGAGATACGCAATTGTCGGAAGGGTGGGGGCAGATTGCCCATACCCTTTCAATAGAGACAAAGGGAGGAAAACAAAAAATGAACTGCTCAAATACTGAGGGGGTGTTTAGAATTCTCATGTCTATTCCATCTCCAATTGATACCCGGCTTAAATCCATTGACATCCGAAAACAACTCACAGAGGAATGGAAGGGTAGGGGTGTCAAAGAAGATGCTAAAGGATTTGATGAAAAGAGGGGAGTGGTGAAATAAATGGCTCTTTGACAATTTTAGCGGTTATTAAAAACTTTATCTAATATTTTATTTATAAAATGTTGGTTTACAAACATTTACGAAATCTTTAAGATTTCGTAAATGTAATCTCCGCTAAAATTGTCAAAGAGCCAAATAAATAAAGAAAAATAGCCTTCAAA
>JAYTMI010000593.1:0-1556 GCA_043728625.1 Saprospiraceae bacterium
ATCAAGTGCATCCATTGCATAAAAAATTTGTAGAAACCTGTTCGCATTTATGGGAAAAAGTAGTGGTATTTGATTCTGAAAATGCTTAGAAATTCATGAAAAAAATGAAAAAAAGCGGCTCCATACTGAGGGGGTCGCTTTTTTTATGGCATTTAATTATTTTTTAATCAAACTTTAATTGATTTAATTGATAAATAATTACCATTTAATAGTGCTTTAATTAAAATTTAATAGGGCTGATAGCAGTTTTGTATCACGATTTGGAAATGCAGTCGCCGTAATGAATCTTCCTGTTTTTTATAGCGATTTGTTGAATCTCAAAAATAATTAATTAACCGTATCAACCAAAATTTTGACGAGCGCAAGCTCACCCCGAATCGGTCAAGTTTTATAGATACCCCAAAACTTTTTTTAATCATGGCTTTACCAACAGTAGCTCTCAATTTCGAAGAAACCATTCCACCGGCAATGCTTAGTGTAAGTGGACATGTTCATTACACAGAAGTAACAGCCAACGGCGGCATTCCTCTAAACCTTAATGCTGTGCAAACGGATCAAACCGTTCAGATTACTTACCACTTCAATCAATCAGGTTGGCTACTGCCTTTTATGGGCTCTTGTCAATGCAGATTTCAAGTATTTTTGGAAAGAATGGGTGTAAGTGAATTTGGCGATATTCCAGCAGTAATATTACCATTCAACAATGTACCTGGTTCAAGTTCCGCCACCGTTACAATTCAGCCGAATACTGTACCCCCTGGTGTTTACAGAGTAGTGGCTCGTTTCATGCTAACTCCTATAGGTTCAAGTGCCAGCCCATGCGTGGCTTTTGCTGATTTAGGCTTAGCAAACTGGTATCAAGGCATTCCGTAACAGACTTGAAACTGAGGGGTTGCCCCAAAAGCTAATTGATTTACTAAGTTATTAGGTTTTGAATTAATAACCAATAACTTATAACCAATAACCATAGAGGCAACCCCTTTTCTCAAACGCTCGAAAAAATCTAAGCGTCATGAATAACAAATTAGACCAGTACGATTTTTCGACGGCATCCCAACAAGGTGAAACGGGTTTCGAGATGTTTCAGGGCAAAACGGACGGGCGGCTCTTTTTCAGATTCAATGACAGTGCAGGCAAAGCGATTTTGTTTAGTCAGGGCTACACCACAGCGAAGGGTCGTGAAAACGGCATGAGCTCGGTGCAGCGAAATGCTACCGAAGAATCACGTTTTGATAAGATTTACCTTAAAGATGGCAAATCATTTCAATTCGTTCTTTTTGCAGGCAACAAACAAGAGATTGCGCGAAGCATTGTTTTTGATTCTGAGAAAAAAATGCTTTCGGCTTTGGATTTTTTTAAAAAATTTGTAAAAAATGACGGTCATTTCGACATAACTGAAAATATGGCTGCCCAACCCCAAAAAAAACAAAAATTCATACCGCCTGAATCAAACACCGAACTCGATATAGCTCTTCAATCTGAACTTGACGATATAAAAACAGATAAAAAAGGTGCTGAAATACTACAAAACCCTTTGAAATTCCTTGAAAATGAGC
>JAYTMI010000594.1:0-1558 GCA_043728625.1 Saprospiraceae bacterium
TCACGCGGTTCTGACCCTTATGACGTTTGACCTTTTATTTAAGCTTCTGTCCCATAACCCCCTTTGGGCAGGGTTGATTGGCTCTGTTTTTTTGACTAACCCCACCATTTATGGTGGGGGTTGAAATGCAAAAACGTATAGGCTTTAGCCAAAAACTTCGGAAGTTATGGGTTAAAACCCTTTATGTTTTGTATCATTTTGCCCCCACCATAAATGGTGGGCTTAGTCAAACTTTAGAATCAAGCAACCCTCCTTTCTTAGTCAAACTTTAGAATCAAGCAACCCTGCCTTTGGGCTTAAGGGGCTGTTTTCTTTCTGAACCCTTTTGTATCCGCGTGCTGAATAAAAGCCAATAAGGGTAATACGCGCCTTTGACAGGTGGCTTCACTCCAGACACCCAAATGGTAATGGTCGTCCAAATATCGCATTTTTTTAATAAATCGTTGTTTACTTCGTTGGGTTAATTTCATAAAATGTGGAAAAATAATATACCCTAAAAATGGCAAACCAATGGATGTGTAATTGAGCAGTTCGGGTTTCAGGTTGCACAACAATTCCGATTGCACATATTCTTTGATTTTTTGATAGCTTTTCAATAAAACAGTTTTATCGTCATGCCATAAAATCATATCGTCCATATAACGCACATAGGCTTTGATGCCCAGATCTTCTTTGATAAAATGGTCTAAACTACAAAGGTAATGATTTGCAAAATATTGACTGGTTAGATTGCCAATCGGGACACCTCGATTCGGGTGGGCTGCATAACTGTCAATTATGGTATCAAAAATTGACAATACTGAGGGGTCTTTGAACAAACCATGTAATTGCTTTTTCAAGACCGTATGTTCTATACTTTCAAAAAACTTGCGGACATCCAATTTCAAAAAGAAAGCATAACGCCGCGTATGGGTTTTGGCTCTGTCAATGGCAGCATACGTGCCTTTTCCTTTTCTGCTGGCATAACTATCGGCTATTTGTTGCCTTTCAAAGTATTCATGACAAATATTCATCAAGGCATGGTGCAAAACTTGCTCCCTAAAGGCACTGGCGCAAATTTGTCGTTCTTTGGGATCATATACTTTGAAATAGGTGTAATCACCTACTTTTACTGCCCCTCCCAGTATTTCATTCCTTAATATCAAGAGGTTTTCATCTAAATCCTTTTGATAAGCCACTACCTGCCATGAATAGGTTTTGCCTTTCCGCGCTTTCCAAAAAGCCAGACGCAGATTATCAGGGTCTGCTATGGCGGATAATAGATGAGATGCTCTTTTTGCCATTGATTTAACATCATGTTGCAACACGTCTCGGATACTTTAAAAGTTGTCGAGACATATTGCTAATCTAAAAAATATTGTCCATATTTTTCAATCTTCTTTTCGCCGATACCTTTAATGCTTTTCATGTTCAATAATGTTAGAATTTCAATCTTTGCCATATTCGACAATTCTTCATCCGTAAAAATAGCATAAGCGGGTAAGGCTTCATCAATAGCTAATTTTTTTCGGATGTCCCGCATCTTTGAAAACCGTTTGAAAGCGGCTTCGTCCAATAC
>JAYTMI010000595.1:0-7185 GCA_043728625.1 Saprospiraceae bacterium
CAATGACTCGGGCTTGATTGATTGAATCCATCAAGATTTCTTTTGCCGCTGCGATTCTCGCAGCATCGTCGTTCGCACTGGGTTGACACGCAAATAGGATGGATACCATACTTAGCAAAAAGATTACATTTTTCATAGGATATAGATTTTAATTAGTTATGCTCTACTCGCCCTCTTGTGAAAGAATAGAACGTGAATAACGTTTTAGTTTGAAGGTTCGATAGTGCCTTCAAACAATACGTCATAACTAATCCTAAAATAATGATACCACCCGTTTTTATATACTTAAAAGTGTTGTTAGATATAAAAGCGGGGAATAAAATGCCCATATTTGGGCATTTGGTGATATTTTGCCTCACAATAATACTGAGTGGAGGAAATGTAAGGTAAAATAAATCAATAACTACCCCTTAAACGTCTCAAAAAGTAAATAAGCATTTAAGCTCAATATGATAGCAGAGATAACCCAAGCACTGACTTTTAAAACCATTTTGTTCGCAAATTGACCCATTTTCGCTTTACTGCTTGTAAAAACGACCAAAGGAATCACCGCGAAACTCAATTGCAACGACAAAACAACTTGACTTAATACCAGCAAATCGGCTGTGCCTTTTTCACCATAATATAAGGTGACAAAAAACGCAGGAATGATGGCAATGAGTCGCGTGATGAGCCGCCGAATCCATGGTTTCAGTCGAATATTCAAAAAACCTTCCATGATGATTTGCCCTGCCAATGTGCCTGTCAAAGTTGAATTTTGACCCGAAGCCAACAGTGCGATGGCAAATAAAGTGCTGGCAAAAGCTGTTCCCATCAATGGGTCGAGCAAATGATAGGCATCTGTAATGTCTGCCACTTCGTAAAGACCGTTTTTATGGAACGTAGCGGCTGCCAAAATGAGGATGAACGCATTGACAAAAAATGCCAACAACAAGGAAACCGACGAGTCAATCGTCGCAAATTTTACAGCCGATTTGACCCCCTCAGTATCTTTGGCATAATTTCGTGTTTGGACGATACTTGAATGGAGGTACAGATTGTGTGGCATCACCGTCGCGCCCAATATGCCGATGGAAATATAGAGCATTTCGGGGTTCAAAAGGATTTCTTTTCGAGGTAAAAGACCTGCGGCAATGTCTTTGAAATTGGGTTGTGACACAAGGATTTCATAACCAAAACAGAGGAAAATGATGAAAATCAAGCCAATAACAATAGATTCTAAGACTCTAAAACCTCGATTTTGGAAATAAAGAATAACCAAAACATCTAAAACAGTCAACAAAACGCCTAACCACAAAGGCATACCAAACAATAAATTTAAAGCAATAGCCGACCCTAAAACTTCCGCTAAATCACACGCCGCAATAGCGACTTCTGCCAAAACCCACAACGCCAAAGCAATAGGACGCGGGTAAGCATCGCGGCAGGCTTGCGCCAAATCACGCCCAGTGACAATGCCCAATTTAAGCGCAAGGTGTTGTAGAAGAATCGCAAAAAAATTAGAAATCAAGATGACTGAAAGTAAAGTATAGCCAAATTTTGAACCGCCCGCAATGTCTGTTGCCCAGTTCCCAGGATCCATATAGCCCACAGCGACCATCATGCCCGGACCGACAAAGGCGAACATTTTTTTCCAAAAACTACCCGTCGTAGGCACTTTGATAGAGGCATACACCTCTGGCAGAGAAGGCGTTTTATTATCGTGTAGCCAACCTTTGGGTATTTTAGTTATATCTTTTTTAGTATTCATTCAATCACAGATTTATGCTGATGTTATTGATTTTTTAGATTTTACGCATAAATATATTTCATATTTCTTACCCTATTTTCACAAAAACATTCTCACTGACTTTACTACTGATGAGTAAATCCGAGGTTTCGTTAAGTCTTATTTTGACCGATTTGTCAAATTCAAAAATCTCCAAAACATCTACTTTAGCCGCCAAAACCAAACCGATGCGGTCGAGATGCTGCAAAAAAGCGGTTGAATGTTCTTGCACACCGACCATCACACCTTTGTCGCCAACAACCATTTCACCTAATAGAATTTGCTGTCTTTTAGCATAGTTGCCTTCACGGTCTGGAATAGGGTCGCCATGGGGGTCAAATTTAGGCTTGCCTAAAAAAGCATCTAAACGGTCAGTCAAGTCAGTACTTTGAATATGCTCAAGCTGTTCAGCAAGGTCATGACATTCGTCCCATGAATAACCGAGTTTATCGCACAGAAAAACTTCCCACATCCGATGTTTACGTACTAAGGCAGTTGCGAGACGCTGCCCCTCAGTAGTCAGTGTAACACCTCTATATTTTTCGTAATTGATAAAATCCTTGTCTGCCAATCGTTTAATCATATCCGTTACGGATGCTGCGGTTGTATTCATAGCGGCAGAAATGGCATTGGTGTTGACCGATTTGCCTTCTCGTTCATTGATTTTATAAATGGCTTTTAGATAATTCTCTTCTGTTTGCGAAATCATCGTCGTAGATTAAAATGGATTATATAAAATTGTTTTCACAAAAGTAAAAATATTTTTAGACTAATCTAAAAATTATAAAAAAAATGTAAAAAAACTTTCACGAATTTTACGCCTTATATTTTCGAGCTCATACTTCAAATTATCAACTGTGAAAATTCTCATCATTCGTTTTTCATCCATCGGCGATATTGTCTTGACCACACCCGTTATCCGTTGCGTCCACAAACAGTTGGGTGCACAAGTGCATTATTTGACAAAAAAGAATTTTAAAGGCATTGTTGAAAACAATCCCTACGTCAAACGGGTGTGGACAATAGAGAAGGATGTTTCAGAGATTTCCACAGATTTAAAGGCTGAAAACTTTGACTATGTGATAGATTTGCACAAAAATCTAAGAAGTTTTCAAGTAAGGCGGGCTTTATCCACAGCGTTCTTTGTTTTCCACAAGCTAAATGTGGAAAAGTGGTTGATGGTTAATTTTAAAATCAATCGTCTGCCAAACACTCATATCGTTGACCGTTATATGAAAGCAGTCGAAACATTGGGTGTTAAAAATGATGGCGCGGGCTTGGATTATTTTATTCCTAAACACGATGAGGTGGATATTTCTGCCCTCAATATCCCGCCACAGTATATTGCCTTCGTTATTGGCGCAGCTCATGCGACCAAACGTTTACCACCACAAAAAATAGTAGAAATTTGTAATGGTATCCAATTACCCATTTTACTTTTAGGCGGAAAAGATGATTTGGAAAATAGTCAATTCATTGAAAATCAAACAACTGGAAAGGTTATTAATTTATGTAGCAAACTGAATTTGAATCAATCGGCATCGGTGGTACGGCAAGCAAAAACCGTTATTACGCATGATACAGGTTTGATGCACATCGCTGCGGCATTTCGGAAAGACATTATCTCGGTTTGGGGCAATACGATTCCAGAATTTGGTATGACACCTTATATGCCTACTGATGGCACATCCCAATACCTTCGAGAAGGGTCAAAGTTTTTTGAAGTGAACAATCTGAAATGTCGCCCTTGTTCAAAAATAGGATTTGACACCTGTCCCAAAGGTCATTTTCGATGTATGAATGAGCAAAATACTGAGGGGGTCATTTCTGCTATAAACAAAGGATAGAAGGATAAAAAGAAAGGGGAAATGATTTTGTTTTTTATAAAAAGGACTATTTTTCACAACAAAAAACCTAATTTTGAATTTTAGTATAAAGGTTTCAGAAATTTTTGAAATAGAAAATCGCAAACGAATGACAACTTATGGAATGGCAAGAAGGGAAAGATAAATTTTTACAGGCTTGGGGTACGCTCGGTACGTCTTGGGGAATTAACCGCACAATGGCACAGATTCACGCACTGATGATGATTTCACCGCATGCTTTAAGTGCCGATGAGGTGATGGAGGAGCTTCAAATTTCTCGTGGCAACGCCAATATGAATATCCGCGCTTTGATGGATTGGGGTTTGGTGTATAAGGAACTGAGGGCGGGGGACAGACGGGAGTATTTTGTCGCCGAAAAAGATATGTGGAAAGTGGTTCGTCAAATCATTGTCAACCGCAAAAAAAAGGAGTTGGAGCCTATTCTTAAAGTTTTAGACGAAATAAGTGGCATTGATGGCACTGAAAATGAAAACGCTGAAGCGCTTGCGAAAGCCGTCAATGACATCAAATTGTTCTCTTCGAAAGCCGATGCCACGCTCGATATGCTTGTAAAAGCCGATTCAAATTGGTTTGTCGGAACGTTTATGAAGATGATAAAATAATCCATTTTACGGAATAAAGAAAGGCGCGACACCGATTTAACGGGTCGCACCTTTTGCTGGTTTGCTATTTTGTTTTGGTTGCGTTGGTTGTCGTTAGTTTATAATCAATATTTCGATGAATTATAAGAGCGGTGCATTATACTTTTTTAGGTACAACACGCGGCAAATAAAGCGTTAATTCTACACCTTTTCCAATCTTAGGAGATGATAAAGCATTCCACATCATGATATTATACGTGCCAATATTAAATAATTCAGCCGCAGAATCAAGGGTTTCTTCATCACCAATATAGTATGATGTTTTGAAATAATTCGGGTCGCTGTCAAGGCGCGGAAGATTTTCATCTATAGTAATAGGCTGAAAATTCAAGTTAGTCTCGCGCTGCATATCAGGATTGGAAACATAGTCTTGCAAAGCACCCATAACACGTTGTGGCACAAACACATTGTACCCCTCAGTATTTTCAGGTACAAAACCATCGCCAAACTGTTTATTGAGTTCTTTAATGAGTTCGTAGGTAACACCTGTGATTTTGGCGACCGTTTGAAGCGAAAGATAATGATAGACTTTTTGCGAACTGATACATTGCACATCAAGAGCGGGTAGCTGAGGATGCAGACCATGCTCACGATAGTTTTTCATAACATAAGTAAAGGCGATGAATTTAGGAATGTAGTCCTGCGTTTGCTGTGGTAAGAATTTTTTAACTTTAGCAAAATCATTGCTTTTAGCCCTTTTGATGGCTTGACCTAGTCTTCCAGCGCCACAATTATAACCCGCTAATGTCATTTCCCAATCGTTATAGGCTTTGTACATGCGTTTGAGGTCTTTCAAAGCGGCTTCGCTGGCGCGATTGATATCGTAACGCTCATCTACTTGACCGTCAATGCGTAAACCAAATTCTTGACGAACATCATTCATTAATTGCCAAATACCTGTTGCACCCGCTGAGCTAATTGTCTTATTGTAAAGTTCGGTTTCAAGACAAGTGATGTACTTCAAGTCGCTTGGGAGCTCGTATTCTTTCAAATATTTGTCAAAAATTGGGAAATAAGTCGCTGAGCGACCAATCATTTTTTCGGTATCGTTCTTTCCGCGAAGGAGTGATTTTATTCTTTTAGTGACAGCTTCGTCTGTTGAAATCGGTACAATACAATCCATCTTACGCAATCGAGGTTCTACTTCGATTTCATCTGCTGAAAGTATATTTAAAACCGCAAAGAATGATAAAAATAGTAGTACTGTTTTTTTCATTTGCAAAAAATTGTGTCCTTTTTATTTTTCAATTACTTGTTCTTGAATGTAAACCGCACAAAATACCGTCATAGACGCTCATGCGCTACATTTTATTGTATGTCCTTTTATTTTCTATCCTATGTTGGGTGTAAAGCGTCGGTACGCATTGTTTATTATGCTATATATTTTATAGCACCCTCATGGGAGGAACGGTGTGTTAAGTATTTGGCGAGTTTATCTCCTGTTTTTGAAATTGTGTCTTTTACAAAAGTAGTAATAGATTTTAATAGCTAGGTTGTTTTTTTTGAATTTTATTTCAAATAAATTGATTTTTTGGTATTTTATTTTGTATCTACCTTGTTTTTTTGAAGTTAATACGTATAAAGAAAAAAAATTAACAAATGAATTTGTTTTACAAATAGTTGATTGTAAACATTTTATAAAGAATATTTTATTTTAATTACTTTACTAACCGCTTGAAAATCAATATCTTAGGTTTTTTTGCAATTGTTTTTTTCAAATGAAAGAGATTTTAGGTGATGTTTTAATGTCAAAAAACGGCCTTTTTTACATAACAAAAAGTTAGCAATCAACCGATTACTAACCTTCTATTTGTCATAATGAGATTATTGTTTAGCGTTAAAACCCATAGAAATACCAAAACGATGTCCATCGCGACGTGGTATAAAGAAGGCATTGACAGGAATATTGAGCTTTCCTGATTTAAACGATTTGCCTACACCGAACACAAAAGCAGCATCAAAAGCGGGGTCGCCACGACTATCAAAACGCAATTCGGTGGAAAATTTAGACGCTGTCGGCGGATCGCCAAAATGCCATTTATTGTCTGCATCGAGGTAGCCCTTGGCTTGTTTATTCATGTAGAAAACGGGTCCAAAGGCAAACTCCCAACCTGAAACATTGCTGCGCATTCCGTTCAAAATGGAAATACTCGGTAAAAATTTTCCTTGGTCAAGACCTGTAATAATGGGAATAAACTCAAAAAGTGCTTGAAAACTGCCTTGATTCAAGTATTGAACCTCAAATTGATAGCCAAATTGAAACATCAATGGATAGGCATTGTAACCACCGATATTTTTCGCGCCTTTCAGAATCGAAGCCGTTTGCCCTGTAAAAAATGTAAAACCCATGCGCGGACCACTGAGATTCAGTCTATCGTTTTCGGGGTTGTTGACAGCACTTTCGTAGTCAAATTTTTTGGTCAATTTCGTCATGGCTTCCACATCAACGGTTTGGTCAAACATCTTTTTAACGGTCATGCCAACCATTGTCGTCAGTTGTCCTTTCAAGTTTAGAAATTCTAAAACCTGCGTTTTTTCAACCGTTGCGGAACCGACATCAATCAGTTTGAGATTTATAACAATTTGTTCTCCATACAGTTCGACTGTACCTGTCATCATTTTATCGGCTTTGATTTTTTTGCCAATATCCACAAGACATTGCTTTCCGAAGCAGTTTTCGGTCGAAATACCTGCATTTTTAAGCAAATATTCAATGTCATAGCGGTCAATGACTTCAAATTTGTCTAAACGATCAAGTTCTGTCCGGACCATATTGCCCATCTGAATCGGGTCATAAGCGGGCAAACCTTTGGTATCAATAGCGATAACGGCAATACGCTCTTGATTTGAGCGATTTTGGGCATGAGATACTGAGGGGGGTAAAATGAGC
>JAYTMI010000596.1:0-2372 GCA_043728625.1 Saprospiraceae bacterium
CAAACAAAACGCCGTTCATGGTGGGCAATACTGAGGGGGGGCAATGATGAGAAAAAAGCCGAGGCAAAGCGCAAAGAGCAAGTCAATATCACAGTAGAACTCATCGGCGGTGGTTATTATGGCGGTATAGACCCTGTTATCAAGGATTTCACACGCATTACAACAGAAGGTCGTTTGATACATGAGTTTCAAACCGTCAATAATCCGTTAAGGGTTGTTAAGAAAAATATCAGCCGCCAAGAGCTGGAATCATTTGCAGAGTACATTATACAAAACAAGTTTTTTGAGATGCAACGCATGTACGACTGCAACAGTCCCGTTTGTGAAAAACGCAAAGTGATGAAGCCAACACCGATTCCGCTACGCATAAAAGTGACTTATGGCGACCAAAAACGCATGGTGACCATCGCAATTTGGGGCGAAGACACCTATAAACTTAAATATGTGGACTATCCACCTGCCCTCGACAACATCATTGATGCCGTACAACGCATGACACACCGATTCGACGACGGCAAGTTTAGCCGTTCGTGATTGGTTATTGGTTGATTGGTTATTAGGGATTGGTAACGATTAACTAATCCCTAATAACCAATAACCAATAACCAATAACCAATCAACCAATAACCAGTAACTTTTCTTGTCTATTTGATTGCAAAAATGTAAATTTGCCTTTCAACATATTATCAAATTGAAATGAATAACTTTAAGGATATTTTAGAACGTTCTGCCTTTGGCGTTTGCTCTTATTTGGGCGAAAAAATGAATATTGCGTCGTCACGAGTGCGGTTGTATTTCATTTATATTTCCTTTCTGACCATTGGCTCGCCGGTCATTTTTTACCTCATTTTAGCATTTTGGGTCAATATCCGGCATTATATCAAGCGGCATAGAGATGCTTTGTTTGGATAATTTCTAGATTTTTGAAATTTTGGAATATAGAATTTCAAAAATCTATCTTTGCCCCATGAAAAGCACATCACCCGCATCCAAAATAGAATTTCTCGATTCCAAACACCTTGATACAGGTACTGAACGCACGCCGAGCATCAAGGCATGGCAACTGCGTTTGGCGAAAACGGGTTTTCAAAGCGTTGGTCGTCTCTTTCCTAAATTCATGGCATTACAAGCATATAAAATCTTTTCGACACCTCGTTGGCGGGCAAGGCACAAGCAACCCGACGACATCATCCTTGCTGCCAAAGTGGTTGATTTAGCTTTTGAGGGTCATACCATTAAATTATATGAGTGGGCAAATGCTGATAGCGATAAAATCGTCCTCTTAGCGCATGGTTGGGAGTCGCGGGGTACGGCATTGCGCATGTATGTTCAACCGTTGTTGGGGAAAGGCTATAAAATCGTTGCTTTTGATGCCTTAGCACATGGCGATTCGGGTGGAAAACAGAATAATCTGATGATAAATGCCCGCACTATTTCAGCGATTTATGACTACTATGGAGGCATTTATGCGGCTATTGGTCATTCTTTTGGCTGTTCGAGCCTTGTTTATGCACAGCAATTTGTGGACAATAAAATCCATTTTGAACGTCTCGTATTCCTTGCTGTGCCGCATCGGACACGTCAGATTATGGAAGGCTTTTTTGGGTATATTGCTGTACCAAACATTGTTCAAAAAGCATTTTTCAATCATTTTGAAAGTCTAACAAAACAGCCGATTGATACATCAGATGTGGCTTTGGCATACCCCTCAGTAAAAGTGGGCAAATTGCTCCTTGTCCATGACCGAAAAGATGAAGTAACGACTATTGATGCAGCTGAACGTGTTGTCGAACATTGGCACAACGCCAAACTCCTTGTGACGGAAGGCTATGGTCATTTTAGAATTGCTAAAAATCCAGATGTTATTCGTAGAATTGTGATTTTTTTGACCACTGATTAGGCTGATTTGACAGATTTTCTCTGATTTCTTTTTAACAAAACTGAAAAAAATCAGCGTAAATCTGTCAAATCAGTGTCATCAGTGGTCAAAAAAACATTGAAACAGCTTCAATATGCTCAAAAGACTCAAAATAGCCTTTCGTTTCGTCCGATTTTATGGACGTGCTAAGACTAAATACAACGTGCATTCGCCGTTTGTTTTCCAATTCGTTGAAGAAGTTTTGGAAGACGACCGTATGTTTTATGTCTTTCGAGATGCCGAAATACTGAGGGGGGAGATTTTGAACTCAACAGAGACCGTTGAAGTAGAAGATTTTGGCGCAGGTTCTCATGTTGTCGGATTGAAAAAGAAACGAAAGGTTAGGGCGATTGGTCAATCCGCCTTGTCACCTACTTTTCAATGCGAATGGTTGTTTCGCATTGCACAATTAACCAAACCATTGACAATCATTGAGTTAGGAACGTCTTTGGGC
>JAYTMI010000597.1:0-6184 GCA_043728625.1 Saprospiraceae bacterium
CATTGTTAAAACCCCTAAAGGCGTTAAAAAACAGGAAGTTACTGACCGTCCAGTACATTAAGGATTGTGCGTTGATAAAAGAGATTTTTATCTAAAATCATAAAAATAGAACCTATATCTCTCCGTAAGATTTGAAAAAATCATGGAGCAGATATAGGTTCTTACTTTTTTAAGTCAGATACCCCCTCAGTATTTTTAGGCTTTTGGGGCGAAAATCATTGCTTACCTTAGGCATCAGCCCCACTACCTTGGGTACTTAATGGGTCAGATTTTCCATATTGATGTTTTGCGGTTCATATTTAAGATCATCTTCTTCGCCCATTAAATAGCCAAATGGTCGCAAATGGTCAATATTATCCATGATGACTTTGAGCATTCCCACAATCGGAAGTGCCAATATCATACCCGATGTACCCCATATCAAATTGCCAATGATTAAAGCAATAATAGACATCAAGGGATTGATGCTGACGCTTGAACCCACAACTTTAGGATAAATAACATTGTTGTCAAGAAACTGCACGATGACGGTCACACCCAAAACACCCAGTACAACCCATGAATTATCCTGTGTCACGAACACCATTATCATCGGAAAAAGCCCACCTATGATGACGCCGATATAAGGGATGATATTTAACATAGCGGCTATCAGTCCAAATAGTATGGCATGGTCAACGCCCAGAAACAAAAAACCGATTGAATTTAAAACAGCTAATATTACGACATCAAGAAACAAGCCTTTTAGATACAATTGGCAAACCATACCTATCTCTTTAATGATATCCAAAGTGCGAAATTGATACTGAGTGTCAATAAGACTAAAAAAGGTTTTGAAACGATGGCGGTATAAAAGCATGAAAAAAACCATGATGGGAATTAATGTCAAATTGGCAATAAACCCAGTTGTTGCAGAGAAAAACCCCATCAAAACACTACCAGCTTGATTGTCATTTGCATCTTTCTGTTTGTCGATCCATTTGTTTTGCTCGGTTACTGTGTAGCCCCATTGTTTTCTGATGTATTGTTGCAAATCAAAGATTTTTTCATTCAATTTACCTTTCAGCATCGGCATATCGTCTGCAAATTGAGCGATTTGGTAGCTCAAAATGACAATGAGAAAACCAACAAACGCGGCTATAAGAACAACACTGACAAGGGCAGCCAACCACCGAGGAAACTTGCTTTTTTCCAAATTTTTACTGAGGGGTAGAACGATGAACGCAAATATGGCGGAGAATGTAAGCGGTAAGAACACATCCTGAGCTGCAATTAAGAGAAAAGCGGAGAGAATCGTAAAGAGTAAGAAATAGGTAGATTGCGTGAGAAAACTTTTGTTTATCATTTTATGCTATTGAGTTGATTGGAAATGTTTTTTAAATGTTTGGGTAAAGGTATTAAAAGGAGTCTATTGGATAAAAAAATCAACTAACCGAGCGGATACTATTTTTGCTATATTTGTATAAAATTGATAAAAAACAAAACAATGCGCAAAGAATTAATCGAAGATAAGACTTATAAAGGAGAAAATTACGCTGAAAAAGCACTGCAAATAGTAGAATATGAAAACTGTACTTTCTCAAATTGCATTTTTTCTAACACCGATTTGTCAGACATCATATTCTCGGAATGTGTATTTGAGGATTGCGATATGAGTATGGCAACTTTGAAAGGAACGGCTTTCAGAGAAGTGACCTTCAAAAGCTGTAAAATGTTGGGTTTGCATTTTGACGATTGCAACCCGTTTCTCTTGTGCTTCAATTTTGAAGGTTGCACGCTCAATTTCTCTTCGTTTTTTAAGCTAAAACTGAAAAACACACAATTTAAAGATTGCAAGTTGGAAGATGTTGATTTCGTAGAAACCGACCTCACCAATGCCGTTTTCAAGGATTGTGACCTCAACAAAGCAGTTTTTGATAACACAAAATTAGAAGGCGCGGATTTTCGGACAGCTGTTCGTTTTGCGATTGACCCTGAAATCAACAGAATAAAAAAAGCGAAATTTTCAACACAAAATATTGCAGGGCTTTTGCTTAAATACAATATCACAATCGTGTAATTTCCGTTTAGGATAAACCCGAACCAAAATAAATTGATTGAAAACATTAAAAATGCGTTAGGTTTACTATTTTTGTAAGCATCTTTCCCCCCCCTCAGTATTTTAACGAGTAATAACCAATTTGGAACAACCAATAATGAAACAGCACTACGGTATCATCGAACTTGGAACAATCGAAAACGTCGGCGAAACAGGGACTGAAATAGACCTTATCAAAGCCCAATTTGTACATTATCCAGATTGTCAACAACTGACAATATGGTTACCACAATATGGTCGGCAAGGTTACGGCAATATACGCTTGATTAACAACAAAACCAAAACGGTTGTTGCCGACAAACCCGTTGCCGACAGACTGAATGGCAGCGTGCAAATTCTTTGGGATACTTTAAGTATTGCACCCAGCGACTATACGATTGAAATTGAGCACCCGAAAGGTGGTAAGCACATTTTGCCATTCAAAAAATTTGCAAAAACGAAAGAAGTTAAGCAGAAAGACCCTTTGCCCTTGCCGCAACAGCAACAAACCACCCCCTCAGTATGGAACATTTATAAAGATGGTTTTGGCAATACTTTGCCCAATGAAGACCTTATTCTTAGAGAAAAAGTAACAAAAGAGTTAGTCGAGAAGTTTACAAGGTATGTGACCTACGAAGGTAGTTTTAGGGCAGGTTACGTCATTTACGTTGAAGGCGATTTACGCTTAAAGTTTAGCCATGAAATGGGCGGTGGCGATTGTAAATTTTATATCGAGATACACACTGAAAAGCAATGGGAAACCACTACTATGACCGCCCTCAGTAGAAGAGCCGATATTTTGGCGTTTATTGCTCACGCGGTTCAAAGTGATCATGCTTCGAATTGGCAATATGAAATAAGGGAAAACTGTATTTATTATTATTGATAGTTATTGTATTTTTGTCGTTCTTTACTGCTCAAAAAGACTTATTTTTGAATAGAAATAACAACATTTTCAAACCAGTTTTCAAAAACAAAATTTATTATGGCACTTTTTGGTTCGTCTAACCCTTTTTTGAAAGAGGAAAAATTTAAAGGTATCCTCGACAATGAATTTGCAACGGAAGCTAAGATGACGGTTTCGGGTGCAGTCAATAAATCATTGATTCTCACAGGTTTATTGCTTTTTACGGCAACTATTGGCTATGTTATGCCGAACATGATGTTCCTTTGGGTCGGTGGCATTGGCGGCTTAATCGCTGTGTTGGTGGCGAGTTTCAAGCCGCATTTGTCGAGCTATCTCGCGCCTGCGTATGCGCTTTTAGAGGGTTTATTGGTGGGTACGATTTCAGCGATTTATGCTGCGGCTTATTCAGGTATTGTCATCAATGCTTTTCTCAGCACCATAGGTATTTTGGTGGCGATGTTGCTCATCTACAAATCGCGTATTATTGCTATCACTGAAAGATTCAGAATGGGCGTTTTTGCAGCGACAGCTGCCATTGCCTTTGTGTATTTGTTGTCCTTTGCTCTTTCGTTTTTTGGTATCGAAATACCTTATTTGCATGAAAATAGTGGCATGGGCATCCTCATCAGCGTTGCCATCATCGTCGTTGCTACATTAAATCTGTTGCTTGATTTCGATAATATCGAAAAAGGAGAAATGCACGGCGCCCCTCAGTATATGGAGTGGTTTTCGGCTATGGGTTTACTCGTGACGCTCGTTTGGTTGTATTTAGAAATGCTGCGGTTACTGGCTAAAATCTCTCGCTCACGTTAGAATATAGTGATATAAAAAAAATAAAGAAGCTCTGTGGTTTGTCCACAGGGCTTTTTTATTTTTTAGCTTAATAGAAATGTAAGAAAATAGTCATAAACTTGTAATAACAATAATAATTAATACTTTTGTGAAGTATCAAAAATAAAACACAAAACAATTTCAAATAAACAACAGAAAATGACCGTCCTAAAACCCTGCCCAACCTGTGGTGCAAAAACAAAGTATAGCCTTCAAAAAGGTATTCCGAGCTATAAACCCATTCAAGACGAAGAGGTTTTCACTAAAATCAATCAATTAAATAAGGTCGTCAAGAAGTATAAGGATCAAGTTGAACTCTTGGAAAAAGAAATCCAGTATTTGAAAAAGGAAAAAGAGTCTTAATCTTTACCGTCTTTTCATCATTTACCAAGCAGCATTCCCTAATATTGCGGGATAAACGCTTTATCAATGATGAAACATCTACACATCCTGCTTTTGGCTTTGCCAATCACTTTGTTCTGCCAAAACAAGGTAACGGACTCGATTCCTACTGCCTTAGAAACGGTTGAAATCGCTGCAACACGCTTGACATTGACTGAAAACAAAGCCCCTTTGGCAGTGACGGTCTTGGACAAAAAACGCCTGCAAAACGCAACCCAACAATTATCACCTTACGAAGTGTTGAGTGCCATTCCAGGGGTATTTGCGATGAATCCTGACAATTTTTCACAGGATTTGCGGATTTCGATACGCGGTTTTGGCGCAAGATCGGCTTTTGGTATTCGTGGCATTCGCCTTTTTACGGACGGTTTACCCGAAGGAACACCTGATGGACAAGCCGATGTGGACAATTTGGACATGGGCATCATTCGCCAAATGGAAGTGTTGCGTGGCGCAGCGTCTTGTCTCTACGGCAATGCGTCGGGCGGGGTCATTTATATGTTGACCGAAAACCCAACAACACGTAAACCGCTTTTGGAAGCGCAAACCAGCTTCGGTTCTTATGGTTTTCAAAGGTATCAACTCAAAGGAGGTCAGAAATTGGGTAAATTTCTCTATTTTCTCAATGGTTCACTCAATTATACTGAGGGGTATCGCGCGGGAAGTCAAATGCAAAATGCGCTATTAAATGGCAAAGCCACCTATAATTTTAATGAAACGACCAAATTGACGCTATTAGCAAATTACGGCAACAGCCCAACAGCCTATGACCCAGGCGCATTGACTATTGAAAAAGTAAAAGCCAATCCACGACAAGCCGATTCCACAAATGTGCTTTTTGAAACAGGCGAAGCGGTGACACAAAGTAGGGTAGGAGCGACTTTTGACACCAAATTCAAGCAAAAACACAGCATTTCTGCCCGTACTTTCTACACCTCTCGACGTTTACTCAATCGGCTGCCCATTGCCGCCAATGGTTTTGGTGATTTGAAACGCAATTATTACGGTGGCAGCGTGAGTTATCAATTAGATGAGCAAATTGGCAATATGGCTTATCGTTTAAAACTCGGTATTGACGTTGAAAATCAAGAAGATAGACGACAACGTTATGCCTATTTGAAGACTGTAACAGACGGTGTAACAAAATATAAACAAGATAAATTAGCACTCGACCAACTGGAATCGTTTCAAAGCACAGGCGTTTATTTGTTGCAGGATTTGCAACCAACAGACAAGATCTTATTGTCGTTTGGTTTGCGATACGACGATTTGAATTTGAAAGCCGCAGATTATTTTCTCTCCAATGGCGACCAATCGGGCAGTCGGCATTTCACAAAAGTCAATCCGATGGCGGGTGTGAGTTATGCTTTTGCAAAAAAGGCTTCCGTTTATGCCAATTATTCATCCACGTATGAAAGTCCGACGCTCAATGAGTTGTCAAATAACCCTGACAACACAGGCGGTTTTAATCCAACACTCAAACCACAACAAGCGCAATCGCTTGAAATCGGTGCAAAAGGCAATTTTACTGAGAGGGGGCATTTTGATGTGGCTTTGTTCAGAATTGAAACTCAAAACGACCTCGTGCCGTACCAAATCACAGGACAAACAAGTAAGACTTTTTATAGAAATGCGGGTAAAACCTTGCGAAAAGGCTTAGAAATAGGCGTAAACTATACTTTTACTGAGGGGGTCACGGCTTACTACACGCAGACGTTTTCCAACTTTAAATATGAAACGTATTCTGTTAACACGACTTCTTTTGATGGCAATGTCTTGCCAGGCATTCCAAAAACTCATGCACAATTAGAACTCCGTTACACGCCGACAAACGGCTTTTTTGCGATTGTTCAAGGGCGTTATGTCGGAAAAGTACAAGCCAATGATGCCAATACGGCTGCCGCAGATGCTTATTCGGTCTTGAATCTCCGTTTAGGACATACTTTTTCTATAAAAAAGTGTGAAAT
>JAYTMI010000598.1:0-2801 GCA_043728625.1 Saprospiraceae bacterium
CGCAAGTGCGGATTCATCTCATCATAAGGCATAGGCACACGACCATAGTTTTCCGCTAAAGGCGGCACAACAATGAAAGTCGTAAAAGCATAGAGAATACAAAAAGAGCTGATATTCAATAAGATATGCAAAATAGGACGACCCACTCGTCGTTTGAAAAATTTGAAAATGGGTAAACATAAGAGGTAAACAATGCCGCCAATTTGCGTCAGTAATGTCAGAAAAATGAAGAGAAGTATGATGCCTGCGATGTTTAAAACCCGTTTTCTCATCTCTGTTTATGTTGTGTTAGGAATGATGTGATGATGAATACAAGACAAAATTTATGTGCGAATTTAATGATAAAAAATCACTCCGCCAACACCTTCCGCATTTTCTGAATCAATGTTTGCCCTCCCTCAGTATAAGTGGTTAAAATGGCTGGTTTTTTTTCAGAAAGCATCAAAATCGCAAAATTATCGGCGATAATTTCGTCAGGATGAATGATGTATTGCGTATTGTAATTTTGTTGAAACATCTCGTTGATACCCTTTGTATCGAGGGTGCTTTGTTGCTTGTCGCCGCGTGTCATAACGACGAGCGATTTGGCATCGGCAGACGGTTCGATTTCAAAATAATTCCAACCCATATTGTCAAAAAAATCAGGCTGTTTTGCTGACCATGTATTGTTTTTAGCATACAACAAAGGGATAGCGAAAACGCTTTTATTGCCTGTAGCGGTCAATGTTGTTGCCCATTTTTGTTCGACACCATCTGGATTTGTCAATAGGCGTTGGCTCAATGAGTCATTGATAATCAATGGATTAGCCATTTTTTTAAAGCCAATCAAGGCGTATAATTGCGCTTTTACTGAGGGGCGTGTACGTGTGACAATATGACTGATTTCATGCAGCATGACTCTTAAAAATTCGTCCGTATTTCGTTTTGCTAAGGCTTGTTTGGGAATGATGATGCAATTTTCACGTGTATAATAAGTGTCATCGCCGTAGGCTTGTCCATGCGATTTGATGAGTAAAATCTCATCTGGGAAGAATTTATCAGAGACATTTTGACATAATTGGAAGGCATCATTCATCGTTTTGACGATAAATTCAGATTCCTCTTTTGTGAAATTGGATACATCGCGTTGCAAAAAACCTTTGTATTCTGAAATGACTTCATCTTTTGACACAGTCGTTGGATAAGCCTTTTTCATTTGGATTGCCGCATCAACAGCCGTTATTTTATCAAAAAAATGCTCTAAATCATCCCGTATGATGGCTTGTGATGCCGCTAAACTGTCCAAAAATTGTACTTTATTGATGCCCGACAATTGTATTTCTGTCGTTTTGGCTGTCGTTTTAGCTGATTCGGATTTACAATATGAAAAAAGAAAAGGAGAAGCAATAATTAATAAGGTAAAAGTAGTGTAACGCATTGTTTGTTAATTTTATAAAAATAGAATTGAACGATTTGAGTTAGATTTCACAGGCAAAAAAACGGAGAAGAATTGACATTTCTTTGAAAAATGTGTTTTTCAACTAATTTTGCGCCGCTTTATCCTAAATTGTGGGTTTATGCGACAAATTAGGTAAGCAAATAAAAAAATAAAATATAAACCGTTTATGAATCCAAAACACATCCAAATCATCGCCAACGCGCTTGGCATCAGAACACAACAAGTTGAAAATACGGCTCAATTGCTCGACGAAGGGGCGACAATTCCCTTTATATCGCGGTATCGGAAAGAGGTGACAGGTTCACTCGATGAGGTGCAAGTGGGCGACATCAAAACGCAATATCAAAAGTTACAAGAGCTTGAAAAACGGCGTGAAACGATTCTCAAAAGCATAGAAGAACAAGGCAAATTGACCGACGACTTGCGTAAACGTATTGTAGCGACTTACAGCCTCACTGACTTGGAAGACATGTATTTGCCTTATAAACAGAAGCGCAAAACCCGTGCGTCTATGGCACGTGAGAAAGGTTTAGAGCCGTTGGCATTGGATATTTTTGCTCAAAAAGTGCGTGATTTAGAGACTTTGGCGGCTAAATTCCTCAATGACCAAGTAGAAACGATTGAAGATGCACTCGCAGGTGCAAGAGACATCATCGCTGAAATGGTCAATGAAGACGAAAAAGCAAGGGCGACAGTGCGGAATATTTTCAGTCGGGAAGCCGTCATGCGTTCAAAATTGGTGAAATCAAAAGAAGCAGAAGCGGCAAAATATAAGGACTATTTTGACTTTTCTGAACCCCTCAGTAAATCGCCTTCGCACAGGCTTTTGGCGATGCGCAGGGGAGAGGACGAAGGCTTTTTAAGGGTTGGTATTGCGCCAGCAGATGAGGAATTTGTGGTACATAAACTCGAAGATTTGTTTTTAACAGCCAATAACGAAGCGGCTGACCAAGTGCAAAAAGCGATTACAGATGCCTATGAACGCCTGTTAGCACCGAGCATTGAGACCGAGTTTAGGAACCTTTCAAAGGACAAAGCTGATACCGAAGCCATAGCCGTTTTTGTTGAAAACCTACGTCAATTGCTCCTTCAAGCACCACTTGGACAACGTAAAGTCATGGGTATTGACCCAGGTTTTAGGACAGGTTGTAAAATCGTTTGCCTTGATGAAAGTGGTAATTTGACCGAAAATGCAACGATTTATCTACATAATGAAGTAGATGCCGTTGATAAAATCAAAAGACTCGTTCAAAAATACCAAATTGAATCTATTGCTATTGGTAATGGTACAGGTGGACGTGAAACGGAATCTTTGTGTCAATCTATCAACTTTCCTACCCCCCTCAGTATATTTAGTGTCAGC
>JAYTMI010000599.1:0-7229 GCA_043728625.1 Saprospiraceae bacterium
AAGTCAATAAAAGGCGATTTTAAGACGATGGGTGTCGAGATAGAATTACTATAAGCATAACGGGTAGCTAAACCTGTTGCGCCATTACTATTGATGCAAGACAAAGATATCCAACCATAGTTTTCGGTTACCCATTCTTTGGGCAAAATAGGATTATTGTATATATCACGCACTTCAAAGCCTTCATTATAAGTCAAACTGTTCTGTGTTGGAAACGTCACCCGATTGCTCAATGTATCGTTCCGATTGTCCAAATCGCCTATTGTTTTGACCGTATAAAAGAAAGTCAAAGTCCCTCCTTTGGGAAATGAAGGTAACTTTTGGAAAGTGTGGTTATAGGTTTCTCCAAAAGCCAAAGGGCGTACAACCGTGTCGGATACTGTCGTAGATCCCGATACAATCGGGGAGGGGGAGTTGTCAATTTTGTACGATACAATAAAAGTATCCACCTTAGCCAAACCTGTATTGCTGATACCTATCTGAATCGGCAATACAGACTGACCAACAGGACATATAACACTCGGAACAGGTGTTTTAATATTTGTCAATGCAACATCTTTTTGAGGGGTATTGCGGTTAAAAACATCAATATTATCTATAAAAACAGCCCGACCACTAAAAGAATTGTAGCCTACAAACCGAATCATCACGTCTTTATCCTTAAAAGACAATAAACTAACAGAATCGCGCCGCCATTGATTGGCTGCTGTGGGACCAGAATACGTAATGATATCATAGGTTTTCAAAGTATCCCCTCGTTTAAAGTAAATAGGTTGGAAGGTTAAACCACAATCCGTTGACACTTCAACCGTCAACGAAGCTTGATGATTAGAAGAACTATATGCCCTATCAAATCCTAAATAAGGGTCTCGAATACCTTTCAAATTAATGGCAGCCGTTGTCAGGTAGCGGCTGTATGTGCCACCGTGGTCTGTAAAATAAACAGCCGCCGTTGGTTGACCATTGCTACCAATAACTCTGGCTTCTTTTGTTGTGCCATAAGAAGAAAAATAGATTTCCTCCGTGGGCCAATCTTTTGGTGGAAATTCTGCGGTTTCAAACCCTTCTTTGAAAGGAACAGCATATTCACGCCTAACATTTAAGTTGATTATTAATGTATCATTCACGGTATTTTGTTCCCCTTTTTGAGCAACAGTTAGACTCAAAACAACCGCACCCGTATCGGGTATGGTCATCAATTGCGTGAAAGTAAAGCGCAAACTATCGTCTAAATCCAATTGTTTAATCAGCTTTTCTGTTATCCAACTGCCGTTATTGACCTTAAAAGACAGATTAATCGTATCTGTTTTTGCTTTCCCTGCATTTTTAAATACGATTTCAACAGGCGTTTGTTTTCTATCACTTGGGCAAATAGGGGTGTTATCGGGTTGTATGCGCCGCAACAAAATCAAGTCTTTGTTCAAGACATTGCGGTTGGCAACAAGTACATCGTCGAGGTACAGAATATCGTTGGTTTTAGCCCTATAAGTCATGCGTAATTGAACTTTCTGCCCGACGAATGCGCTCAAATTGATGGAATCACGCCCCCAGTTCGCACCCGTATAAGGGTCGCGGCGGTTTGTTTCCATTGTCCAAAGTTGCGAGCCACCTTTTCTGAAAAGGGTTTGATAAGTCGCCCCACAATTTTGGGTTAGTTCAATCTCAAAAGTATCTAAACCGCCATTACCATAGGCGTGATTGAAATAAAAATAAGGCAAATCGATATTATTCAAATCAAAAACGGGCGTTTTGACAACAACCAAACTGTCGGGCGTTGCATTATACAACTGAAACACAAGGCTGTTCGTATTACTACTGTTGATACCCGCTACATATTCTTTGATATAACCACCATTGCCACTATCATAATACCTGCGTTTTATACCCATCCAATCTAATGGTGGTAACGTTGTACCATCAAAATTCATGGTATAAGGTAGGTTTTTAGGCACACTGTTCCTTAAAGAGAGCAAATAGTCATTGTTATTTGAAGAATAATCTATGGCTGGCGAAAAAGCGGAAACTGAAACTTTCAAAGCCCCTTGACCATTAAAAAGTGAATCTTTACTGAGGGGGCGGCTAAAGACATATTGAAAAGTGTCGTTTTGGGACAAACGTTTATAAACCTTTTCGACAACGGACGTTCTTCCCGACAATTGATAAGACAATCGGAACGAGTCAATAGGTAAGCCATTAAAGAGTTTTACTACGACTTTAATAGGAATATCTTTGTTGTCACAATACAAAACACTATCAGGTGTAATGATTTGAGTTAAAGATAAATCCACAAAAGTTTGAGCAGAAAGAAAAGAAGAAAAGAAAAAACTAATGAGCAAAAAGGGGGTTCGGGTCTTAATGATTTTAAGCATATTGTGTTTTTTAGAATAAAAAAAAAAATAACGGCACAAGGTAGCGCAAACACATGATACATAAACAATTTACAAAAAGATACTATTATTTTTTAGACCATCAACAACATGAGCGTAACCTATCATCACGATTAAATAATTTAGTTAAGAAACTTGACTCAATGCAAATATACTTAACTTTGATTTATTTAAAAGGTTTTTTAACTCAATTTTAGTCAAAAAAGAATGGTGAAAAAGGATTTTAACGGATGTCAATAAAACGACCCTTTTCTTGACTAACTCTTTTCGGTAGTGATTTAAAATGTATACTGTGATTTTTTATCAAAAAATCACAGCATACATTGTGCGCTACGCATACCCTACGTCTTTAGGGTGTAAGTCCCGAATGAGCCTGCCAACAGGAATCATTAGCCTAATGCAAGGGTGTTAACCGTGAGGTTAAATCTGAAGGAAGCAAGCGGCAAAGTTTTGACCGAACGAACAGAAACATAATATAAGGCTTACCTTGTAGGTTAGTGGGCATTGGACTGCGACGCCTTATAGTTGGACGTAAAACAAGGGTAGTAAATTATGTCGGTTAAAATGACAGAAGTATGAGTTTACCGTAGGAGGTCTCAATAGTGGGGCAAGTTGAGGCGAAGCCGAGCGAACTGGCGTAGCAAAACGGCTATTGAGAAGTCAGCAGAAGCCATAGTAGTGAAGAAGTTTCTGTAATGGAAATGGAGCGAAGGGCTGAATCCTTAAAGCTGATGCGTTTTTTTTTTTTTTAAGAATAGTAAAAGCCTATATATAAGGGGCTGAAAACTATTGACCTCTCTGATGAACCCTAATATTGGTAGAAAGAGAAGCGTCAATGACCTTATCTATGACATAGATACCCGTATGGTATTGAACTACTGGAAGGTAAGCTCTGAACCGCTTTCTATATGCTGGAAAAGACACAATCGGGCGGCAATCTGTCGTAAACTACTTTAAGGAAACCGCCGTACACGTAAGTACATACGGTGGTGGGAGAGGTCGGCAAAGTGTAAGATTGGTTACACTTTGCCACCTACTCGATTTAAATCGCTACCGAATTTTTTTATTGGCTTAATGGGTATTTTTGAATAGAAGTGCCTTTTGGTTCCACAATCAAGCGTCCTTTATCTACTACATTCAAATGATGGCGCATGTTTTTTAAAACATCGTCAAACTGATGTAAGCGATCGCTGCGTTCTGCAAAGGCTTTTTTCTCTGTAGTGACAATCTTTTGTAAATCTTTGAAGGTAATCAAGTCTTCTTTATAAGCACATAAAGCGTTGTACAAAAAAATGGGCAGCAAACAAGCCGAGCTTTTGCGGTATTGTTTTTCTTTTTCTATGAGTTTATACCGCTTAACTATTTGCAACAATTTACCGTATTTCTTTTGCCCTAAAAGGGATTCCAAATAGGTTGTAAAAAACAGATGCCAGCGTTGTTCAAATATTTCTGCACGATACACACCCAAAAAGGATTCGATATAACTCTCCGCATTACGACATAAATTATTGACATTCAAGCATTTACCATAGAAAGACATAAAGCCCACTTTGTTGTGAAAACTGTGGGTATGCTTCATTTCGGGATGCACTTGACGCATCAATGATAGGGCTTCTGTATTTTTTTTGTTTCGGAGTAATATAGCCGCCAAATTGTTGACATAATGCAAATAATCGCTTGTTTTTATGGAAATAGACAGATAACCATAAAATTCGGCTTTGTCGTATTCATTGAAACGGGTGTGGAACAAAAGCCTATTGCCGTAATAGTTGATGAGTAATCGCCGCGAGTAGAACAGCCCTTTTTCAAACAAGGCATCAATAACATCATATTTGTCCTTCAATTTCTCAAATTGCCGATGGTTATTGTATATAAATGTGAGGCGAACGAGGGCATAATACCGATTTAAACCATCTAACTGAACATCATAATAACGTTGGGTCAACCATTCTTCCCAATCACGAGTTTCTGAAAAAGTATTGTCAGACGACATCTCAACGGCTTTTTGGGCGTAGGTATTGACCATATCACAGGTCGCTTCATACAGGGTATCGGCTGTGTCACAACAATAACGGTATTTTTCAGCATAGGTTTTTATAAAATCGTCTGCTACTTGATGCTCGTTGTAGCGCATCCGAATGAGCAAATACTGCCTAAAATCCTTTACCAATTCATAAAATTTGACAAAATAAAAGTCCATACTGAGGGGGTAGGTGCGTATCGTTTTGAGCAACGACTTTTCTTCTTGGGGCGTAATGGTATCGGTCATTAAATGTTGATGCCATTGAACTATACTGTTGTATTGTGCATCCACATCAATATCCTGTAGGCGTTCTTCAATCCAAATTTTCAGATGGGAATATTTGCGTTTATCAATCGCTTCATCAAATGGATTAGGCGGATGCGTGCGTTGACAATTCTTGTCTATTTGTTTCAAAATATCCAACCGTTCGTTGTCTTGAAATTGTTGAATAGATAAGAGATAAGCTGTTTCATGTGGTAAAAGGCTATTCGCAAAATCTGTAAATGTTTGTAGTTTGTTGCGCATTATACATTGACTTTTTTTGTTATGAAATCATGCCACCGTCAACGCTTAATACCACTCCATTGATAAAACTCGCTTCGTCCGACGCTAAGAAAAGATAGGCATTGGCGACCTCTTCGGGCATGCCCATTCTACCAAGTGGCGTGCGTTCTTGTATGGCAGCAATCACTTTTTCTGGAATCGTTTGAACCATTTCGGTTGCTATAAATCCTGGCGCAATCGCATTAACAGTAATGCCTTTACGTCCTAATTCTCGCGCCCAGACTTTTGTCATCCCAATCACGCCAGATTTGGAAGCGACATAATTCGTTTGTCCGTAATTACCATATAGACCGACGACAGAAGAGGCTTGAACAATTCGCCCATATTGTTTTTCAATCATGTAAGGTGCAACGGCTTTAGTACAATTAAAAACGCCTTTCAGGTTGACATCAATAACGAGATCAAATTGTTCTTCTGTCATTTTCATCAAAGATGCATCACGTGTTATTCCCGCGTTATTGATGAGAATATCTATCGTACCGAATGCAGCGACGACGGCAGCGGCAGCCTGTTCAACTTCTGCCAAATGTACCGTATTTACTTTAAAAAACTGCGTTTTTGCGCCCAAAAGCTGCAATTCTTTTACGGTTTCCGCGCCGTTTGTTTCGTTAACATCCCATATAGCGAGGACTGCACCTTCTTCTGCAAACCGAATAGCCGTAGCCTTACCAATACCATTTGCGCCACCTGTGATGATAGCGACTTTGTCTTTTAATCTGCTCATACTTTTTAATTTATAATCGAATAATATACGTTCAATGAAGAAATGAAATAATCTTTTGATTTAATAATTCAGGTTGATCCCACATGGCAAAATGTCCAGCATTAGGTAGCATCACCACTTCCACTTTCGGTATTTCTTTTGCCCCTGTTTGAGCGACCCCCGCAGTCGTCAGCGTCGGATTTAGAAATCGGTTCGGAATTAAAACATCATTTGCACCGAAAAAAACAAGAGTGGGTTGTTCTATGGTTTTTAGTTTCGAGAATATAGGTTCATCAAGCATTTGAGACACATTTCGGGAAACAATTCCACAATAAGTCTCGAAATCGGGGCTTTTTTTCATCAAAAAACGGTCGTCTATCATAAATTGGGCATCATCGGGCATCCCTTTAAAAAAGTTCACCGCGAAGTTTTGTTTGGTGCGTTCATCGGGTGTGTTTTGAATAGCCGAAGGCGTGGTCAAGCTTTTGAGCAATTGCTTTTGCGTATCATTGAATATTTCAAATCCTGCAGGGTCAACTAAGACGAGTCGTTCAACCAAGGTAGGATACAATAATGCCATTGTCACCGCAATTTGACCGCCCATCGAATGTCCAACCAAAATGACTTTTTTGACTTTTAATCGCGCACAAAACTGTTCGATAATTTGGGCATAAAAAGACATCCCACTTTCATAATCGGCTTTGGTTGACTTGCCATAACCAGGCAAATCTATTCTAAAACAATGTTTGGTTTTGCTTAGAGCATCAAAATTTCTATCCCAACCGCGCATATAGCTGCCCAAACCATGAATAAACAACAGAGGTGTAGCCCCCGATTTTCCTGCTTCTTGATAAGCGACGTCAATCCCATTGTCCAATTTTACGGTTTTAATCGGAAAGGGATAGGTTAACAGGTCGGCAATACTGTTAGCGGCAAATGTAGGTGCATCATTCATGTGTTTGACCGTTGTTTTACATGACAAAAAAGAAAGGATTAAGATAAAAATGCAAGGTTTCATGTGCTTTCTTTTAACTGTTTTTTATTGATTTTTCCTGTATCACTTTTAGGTAAAGCCTCTAAAAATGTGATGTATTTAGGTATTTTGAATTTCGCTAATTGTTCTTGTAAAAAGCCCATAATGTCTTCTGTACTAACGGACGCATTTTGTTTTGTTACAATAAAGGCTTTGCCCACTTCGCCCCATTTTTCATCGGCGACACCTATAACAGCAGCTTCTGATACTGCGGGGTGCGTCAGAATAACCCTTTCAATTTCGGCAGGATAGATGTTTTCACCGCCACTGATGTACATATTTTTGATTCTGTCCACGACATACAAATAGCCTTCTTCGTCCTGTCTGACGCGGTCGCCTGTGTAAAACCAGTCATTTTTGAGACTGTTTTGCGTCGCTTCTTCATTGCGCCAATATCCAGGCGTGACCATGGGACCCCTGAGTAATAATTCACCATTTTGGCTTTTTTGACCATTTTCATCAACGATTTTCGTTTCAACATAAAAATTGGGGCGACCAATTGAGCCTTTCTTACGCACC
>JAYTMI010000600.1:0-4788 GCA_043728625.1 Saprospiraceae bacterium
AAAAATACCATTCAATTCTGAAACAATATTTTTTAGCTGTTGGTCAGTGATTTTTCCAATACGCTGAGGAGGTAGAGTTTAAAGCAATTACATCTCTTTCAGCGCCCCAACAACCTTTGTCAAAGACGCTTTGGCATCGCCAAAGAGCATCAAACAGTTAGGATAACCGAACAATTCATTCTCAATACCCGCATAACCTGAAGCCATACTGCGTTTAGAAACGATAACCGTTCGAGCTTTATCCACATTCAAAATAGGCATGCCATAAATAGGACTGCTAGTATTGGTTCGCGCCGCAGGATTGACCACATCATTTGCACCGACAACGATAACGACATCTGTATTCGCAAAATCATCGTTGATAATGTCCATTTCAATCAATTTGTCATAAGGTACATTCGATTCTGCCAGCAAAACGTTCATGTGACCGGGCATACGACCCGCCACAGGATGAATCGCAAAACGAACATTGATGTTCTTTTTTTCCAACAATTCCATCAATTCCTTGATGATGTGTTGCGCTTGTGCGACCGCCATACCATAACCCGGTACAATGATAACTGATGAAGCGGAGTCAAAAATCACAGCGGCTTCTTCTGCACCGACTTCTTTTACAACGATAGCGGAACTTCCACCAGCAACAGCGGTTGATGTTGGCGTCGTTCCAAAACCGCCTACTAATACGCTCATCAAGGAGCGATTCATGGCTTTACACATGACAATAGTTAAGAGTGTTCCAGCACTACCGACGAGGATGCCACCAAAAAGCATGACTTTATTGTCGTATAAAAAACCACCAAATGCCGTTGCTACGCCTGTAAATGAATTCAACAATGAAATCACAACGGGCATATCTGCACCGCCAATCGGCAAGACAAAAAACACACCGTATATGAGGCTCAATGCAAATATGAGATAAATGAAATGACTGTTTTCAAGGGTGCCGGTTGCCATGCCAATGAGCAAACCGATGATGACAACTAAAAACAATGTTTGAAGTAACTGATGCGCAGGAATGCGAAAGTCTTTAATTTTCTCTTCCAATTTGCCGTAGGCAACCATTGAACCTGAAAACGATAGGGCACCGATGATAAGCCCAAGAAGAAGAATAACTGTGCGAACGCTCGACATCTCGCCGCCGTTATGCAAAGAATGGTCATATTCGACAATCGAAATCAATGCTGCACAAGCACCGCCCATGCCATTGAAGAAGGAAACCATTTGCGGCATTTGGGTCATTTGCACCCGTTTTGCCATCAATGTTCCGATGACTGTGCCTGTTATCAAAGCACCAAAAATCCAGATGTAATTCTTTGTTAAGATACCATCATAGAGAAAAATTGTGCCGACAATAGCTCCTGTCATACCCGCTGCTGCAATCAGATTGCCCCTTTTAGCTGTTGCAGGTTTGCCGAGCAATTTGATACCAAAGACAAAACTGAGGGCTGAAAGGATATAGATGAAATCTAAGATGAACGTGTTCATGAGGCTTTATTTTTCTTTTTAAACATGTCTAACATTCTGTCTGTCACCACAAATCCGCCGACGACATTTAGCGTTCCGAGACAAACGGCGATGAATCCGATTAGGGTCGCAAACATACTTTCCGCTTGCCCTAAGACGATGATTGAACCAATGATGATAACGCCATGAATCGCATTTGCACCACTCATCAAAGGCGTGTGCAATACAGAGGGGACCTTTTCGATGAGTTCAACACCGACAAAAATCATCAAGATAACGAGGTAAATCATCTGTTGATTGGCTGAAATAAATTGAAATATGGACTCCATTTTTAAGTGATAAGTTGCCCTGTCCTGAAATAGGTTGACCTTTAAAAGGGAACAAAACTATAAAAGGACAGGGCATGTGATGAATCTAAGAAAGATTTTGTAATTTAAAAATTGTAAAACTATCCACTATACATTATAATCTATCCGCTACTTATTTAGATATTTTTGCTAAAATTTCATTTGTAAAAGCATGGACGACAGCCCCTTGATGCGTAATCAAGCTGCCTTTTGTAATTTCCTCCTCCATTTCTCCTTTGAAACCATCTTTGGTTGCCAAATGAAGTAACAGTGTAGAGATATTACGCGCATACATTTCCGAGGCATTGACAGCCAGTTGAGCAGGTAAGTTTGACTCACCGATGATGGTCACGCCATGCGTCACGATGGTTTCATCTTTTTGACTCAATGTACAATTACCACCCCATTCGACTGCCATATCCACAATAACAGAACCCGTTTTCATGCTTTTAACCATGTCTTCAGTGACTAAAACAGGTGCTTTTTTGCCAGGCACAAGGGCGGTTGTGATAACGATGTCCATATCACGGATACGCTGTTGAATCAAAGCCTGTTGTTTTTCCAAGAAGTCTTTGGATACTTCACGGGCATAACCGCCTTCGGTTTTGACCCCCTCAGTATTTTCGACCGTAATGAAACGCCCGCCGAGTGATTCAACTTGCTCCTTCGTTTCAGGGCGCACATCGGTCACTTCAACGATTGCTCCCAAGCGTTTAGCCGTTGCGATGGCTTGCAAACCTGCGACACCCGCACCAAAAATAAGGACTTTGGCAGGCGTAATCGTTCCCGCAGCCGTCATCATCAAAGGGAAAATCTTACCGCTGGCATTGGCAGCAACGATAACAGCTTTGTAACCCGCCAAATTGGTTTGTGAACTCAACGCATCCATCTTTTGCGCACGCGTGATGCGCGGCACAGCATCCATCGAATAAGCAGAAATGTTACGCTTTTTAAGCGTATTCAGCAATTCGGGAACGGTGTAGGCATAGAGGAAAGAAATGAGTACAGAGCCTTCTTTAAGCAATTCGGCTTCGGATACTGAGGGGGCGTTTACTTTCAAAACGACATCCGCTTGAGACATTAAAGCGGCAGCATCGTTCACTATTTCAGCCCCAGCATCCGTATAATTGGCATCGCTGAATGAGGCACGGCTGCCCGCTTGGGTTTCTACTGTGACGGTGAAACCTGCTTTGACTAATTGTTTAACGATGTCGGGCGTGAGGGCAACGCGGTTTTCGCCCTTTTTGGTCTCTTTTCTAACAGCTACTATCAAGGTATTTTTTTTTTTTGAAAAAAATGATGCAATTTTAGAAAAAGAAACCTATGATGGCTTTTGTTTTTCTTTGATTACAATTATTGGCTTTTCGTTTAGTTCAAAAAGTTCGGAACAAAATAGGGAGAGTTTTGTAATTGACCAAATTATATTAAAATTAATATCCTTTTTACGGAAAAAAATATTTGATTGCTAAATTATGAACAAGTTATATTGAGTTTACATGAAAAGCGTACTTTTGGCGTTGATATCAAGGAACTACGTCAATAAATAGCTTTTTTATTTCTCAAACCTAATCGCATAGTGTCATAAGCGATGTTAAAAAAAACAAATAAATGATTAATTACCACTACATCAAACCTTTGGCTTTTCTGTTTTTTATATTTTTATCTTTCTGCAAGACCCCCTCAGTATCGGATCAAAATCTGGCTAGTTATTCCACAAGCGCAAAAAAAATCTCAAAAAGACCTAAAAATATTATTTTTATGGTTGGTGATGGCATGGGACTTTCTCAAGTGTCGAGTGGTTACTATATGAATGGTGGTAAATTACATTTGACAGAATTTCCTTACACAGGCTTGCACATCAACTATCCGGCGGAAGACTCGACTATTATTACCGACTCAGCGGCTGGTGCAACCGCTTTTAGTTGCGGTTGTAAGACCTATAACGCGGCGATTGGTGTCAACAAAGACTCCATACCTTGCGAAACGATTCTAGAAATGGCTGAAAAAAGAGGCTTGGCGACAGGCTTAGTGGCGACTTGTAATATCCAACATGCGACACCTGCCTCGTTTATTGCACATGTTAAAAGTAGAGCCGATTACGAGCCAATTTCCCTAGATTTTTTGAAAACCGACATTGACTTATTTATCGGTGGCGGAAAAAAATTCTTTGATAGAAGAGTCAGCGACAATCGCAATTTATTGGATGAATTGAAGGCAAAAGGCTATTATGTCAGCGATTGGAACAAAGAAGAACTGAAAGATATAAAACCGTCGATGAAGCAAAATTTAGCCTATTTGACGGCTGATAATCAACCGTTGACGGCTGAACAAGGTCGTGATTATTTACCAACAGCGGCTAAATTAGCCTGCAAATTCCTTGAAAAACGTTCAGATAAAGGCTTTTTTATGATGATTGAAGGCTCTCAAATAGATTGGGGCGGACATGCGGGCAACACCAATTATATTGTGAACGAAATGCTCGATTTCGACAAGACAATAGGTGAAGTGCTCGATTTTGCGCGTCGTGATGGCAATACCTTAGTGATTGTTACGGCGGATCACGAAACGGGCGGTTTTTCACTTGTCAAAGGCTCAAAATGGAATGATATTAAAGGCGGTTTTGGCGATACAAAACCTGATAAAGCGGGTTCAATTTATCACACTGCTACTTGGATACCCGTTTTCGCTTTCGGACCAGGCGCAGAAGAGTTTACAGGTGTCTATCAAAACACCGCTATTTTTGATAAAATGAAAAAACTATTTGGCTTTTAATTTAATGGTGAATGGTGAATATTTTTAATCATTCATTTTCATAAAATTTTAAAAAACTAGGTAATGAAACAAGAAAACAAAACTAAAGAAGACCCATTGCGGAACAAAACATTGGCTTTTGCTATTCGGATTGTTAAATTAAACCGCTATTTGGTCGAACAAAAGAAAGAGTATGTTCTCAGTAAACAAATTTTGCGGTCAGGAA
>JAYTMI010000601.1:0-2137 GCA_043728625.1 Saprospiraceae bacterium
TTACAATTCAAAAAAAATTCAAAAAAAAATTCAAAAAAAATCATCAGCGAATATATCGCTGTGCGTGTATTTATAGCCATTGATTTTTTTGAAATCAAAACGCTCTACATTACCCCATAATCTAATCCTAATTTTTACCTTTGACCCCGTTATGAAACGAATCATTATCGCCATAGATGGCTATTCTTCTTGCGGAAAAAGTACGCTTGCAAAGGCACTCGCCAAATCATTACACTACGCTTACGTGGATACTGGCGCAATGTACAGAGCTGTCACCCTCTATTTTCTTGACAATAATGTGGATATTAATGATCATGCAGAAATTGATGAAGCACTAAAACACATAGAAATTCATTTCGAGCGCAAAAAAACGGGCAATCATACCTTTTTGAATGGTGTGGATGTGGAAAACGAGATTCGGACGATGCGGATTTCTGAAATGGTTAGTCCCGTTTCAACGATTTCAGAAGTACGGCGTTTCCTTGTGGCGCAACAACAGAAAATGGGACAAAGAAAGGGCGTTGTTATGGATGGGCGTGACATTGGAACAGTTGTTTTTCCAAACGCTGAATTGAAACTATTTCTAACTGCTGATTCCGATATTCGGACACAAAGACGCTACGACGAGTTAATGTCTAAAGGGCAACCGGCAGATTTTAAAGCAGTAAAGCGCAACTTGATGGAGCGCGATATGATTGATTCTAATCGGGCTGATTCACCATTGCGGCGAGCCAAAGATGCTATTTTGATTGATAATTCAAATCTTACACCCGCAGAAGTCATGGAAAAAGTTTTGGATATGGTTCATGCTTTTGCGATAGCATGACCCCCTCAGTATAAAATCAAAAATGCTCGTCAAACTTCACATCTGACGAGCATTTTTGCTTCTATACTGAGGGGGTCATTTTCTCTTTAACAATAAATATTCGCCATTGTCATAGCTTTTTAAAGTATCGTAACGGGTTTTTAAAGCGTCCCAATTGTCATTCAAATCATAATAATAGTCGTAATATTTCACTGTATCTACTTTGTTATCCCAACCAAAAGGTTCGACAAGCCAATCGAGGTGTTGCTCTTTATGATAATAGTCAAACGAGGGTTGCAATGTCCAACCTGTATGCAGTTTTATAGGCTTTTTATCTTGCATTTTTTGATATTCTGATTTCATAATATCTAAGACTTCTTTGGTATGAATATCAAACCACCATTCCGAAAAATATCTCAAATTTGATGTTCTGGCAATGTGATAAGTACAAAAAACAATAAATAAAATGGCTACAAAACGTCCTAATTGTTTTGATTTAGTCATTAATAAAGTTGCTATTGTTGTAAAGTTTAAAGCTATAATAGGATATAAAAACAAAGCTGTACGCTCTACTACGTATTGTGTTCCAAAAACATAAAACTGTGCTGTTATGATAAAAATAATTGAAAATAATAAAACAAAAGAAAATAGGGAGGGGTCTTTAAATTGATTATTTATTATTGTTGATTGATTATTATTATTTTGGATTAACAGTTCATTATTTTCTATTAATAATTCATTATTCTGAATTAAGATTTTGTTATTTTCTAATTTTAATTCTTTATTGTTTTGGGTTAAATTAATATCATTTAGCAATGATTTATTCTTGTTTATTAATAATTCATTACTTTTTATTTTTAAATTATTTAGTTCGATTAAATTACTTTTTCGATTTTTAAATTTATCAAAACAATTAAGAATCAAGAAAACTAAAAGAACAATCATTAAGTTTTTAAAAACCGTAACAGTATGACTTGAGAAATAACCTTGCCCATAAAGAGAACGAGAAATAATAGATACAAAACTATCGTCCCAAATATTTTTTGAACCGTAATAACTGATTTGATTGTCTTTTAAAATAGCTTTAAAAGGTGCATAAACCAAAATCGCTAATAGAACTGTTCCGACAATTTGTGTACCAATCCCACGTTCTAATTCTGTTTTGTTTTTTGTTAAAACATACTTTTGAATTTCAAATAAAAATATCAAAAAGTTCAAGGTTAAGAAAAAATGGAGCAAAGCAAATTGAGCATAAACTGACAAAATAGCGAACAAAATACTGAGGGGTAAACTTTGTCGGTGGTTTTCTAAAACATAACGGGCAGCATAATA
>JAYTMI010000602.1:0-18489 GCA_043728625.1 Saprospiraceae bacterium
CTTTTCATCAGTAAAAATGATTTTAGTGTGAATTATAAATTGGTAGTATATACGAGAAAAAGTGTCGTGCAGATGCGTCAGTTTTTTAAAAAAAGGCAAATCATTCTATAACAATACCCTATTTGACTGCAAACGTACATAAAGTAACACTTTTACAAAAAAAAACGCCCGAAAATAAAATACCTCCGGACGTTTATATTAATTGTTTTTCAAAAGTCGGGTGTAAATGTCTAATTTTGCCCTCCTTATACTGAAGGGTATTCAAGATACAATATTTACAGATTTTTTCAACAATAATAATAATGAAAGACCTATTAGACTTACTTGGACGCTTACTTCTATCCGTTATTTTTTACTTTGAGGCTTATGACAAAATATTTTTTATGACCGCAACGCGGAAAACAATGTCTGATTACAGTATTTTTTGGCATCAAGACTTATTGATTTATGGCTCTTGTTTTTGTTTGATTTTAGGGGCGACTTTGATTTCCTTAGGTTATCGGTCTGGTTTTGGCGCATTATTAATCCTTTTTTATTGGATTCCTTTGACTTTTATACTCGATAAATTTTGGGAAATTCCGCTTCACGACCACGAAACGAGGCGCAGCGTTGCGCTTCATTTCATGAAAAATATAGCCATTATCGGTGGTTTACTCATGGTTTATGTGCATGGAACAGGGCGTTACAGTATCCGAAGATTGTTTGCGACAACACGGGTTTGACATCCTAAAACGTCCATGACTTGAAAAATCATGGACGTTTTTTTATCGCAACACACCAAAAATGCATTGTTTTTCATCTCTTTATTTGAACCTTTAGATTGAAATGACAAATGACCAAAGCACCACAATTGAACTGAAAACAGTAGAAAAAGAAGCTTTTATCAAGGAATTACATCGTTTAGACGCTGATAATAAATAACAACTTGACTGAATACGAACTCATAGAACGTTGCCGACACCAAGATGCTAAAGCCCAACGATTTTTGTACGAACGATATGCGCCGAAGATGCTCGGTGTGTGTCGTCGCTACATATCGTCGCGGGAAGATGCGGAAGATGTGTTGGTTGAAGCGATGTTTAAGGTGTTCGACAATATACAAGCGTTTCAGTCGGCGGGCAGTTTTGAGGGTTGGATTCGACGTATTGTTGTCAATGAATCTTTGATGTTTTTGAGAAAAAAGCGACTTTTGACAGTAGATACTGATGGGTCAGAATTGAACTCTCTTGATCATGCGACACCCCTCAGTATAGAGCATGAATTGGCGGCAAAGGAAATTTTGCAATTGCTTGAACGTTTGCCGACAGGCTATCGTACTGTTTTTAACTTGTTTGTGATTGAAGGCTATAAACACATCGAAATTGCAGAAATGCTCAATATTAGTATCAATACATCAAAATCTCAGCTTATTTTGGCAAAGGAAAGGATGCGCCGTGAATTGGAAAAACTCAATAGTTGATAATGGATAATGGATAATGGAAGAAAAAGATTTATTCGACTTGTTCAGGGAGGAAAGTGAAAACCTCGTCGAGCAACCACAAGCGGAGACGTGGCAACGCCTTGAAAAGCGACTGATCACGTCGCGCAAACGTCGGCAGAAGCGCAAGCCTGTGCCGACGCATTGGCTCGTGGTGGCAGCGACCATACTTTTAATCATCATCGTCGGCGTTGTCAGTTGGGTTGTGACCCGCGAACATGAGGCATTACTGAGGGGTAAAAAAGAATTTGCAGCACTGCAATTTTTAGAAGGAAAATGGTCCGCTTCAGAAGGAAAAATTGATGATGCATTGGTTTTTGAAGCCAAAGACTCGACAATACTGAGGGGGGTTAAAACACTGAAATTCAAAGATGTTCTAGTAAAAAATGATACTTTTCTGATTCAGAACAAAGGAAAACACACTGTTTTCACCTATAAGAATCAACCTTATGCCTTGAAATATACGGATTACCAAACATTTACATTCTTAGCGACCGATGGCTCTACTGTTCGTTTACGCAGAAATATAGAAGGACGTTTTACTTTGTCGTTTGACGAAGGCGTTATTTTTGTGTACAAGAAAATGTAGGCTTGTTTTTTATATAAAAAATATGAATCACTTTACAATTTAAAAAGATTTTTGTAAGTTTGTATGTAACAATAAAATAATTTTTAAATCCTTTTACCTCCTCTTCAAACATGAAAATGCTAAAAAAAGGCGACAAAGGCGATGAAGTCCTTTTCGTACAACGTCTGCTCAAAAAACTTTATCCAACCATAGTTCCTGACAGCGATTTTGGCAATATCACAGATTCGTTCGTCAAAAAATTTCAAAAAACAAATAAATTACTGGTTGATGGCATTGTCGGATCTATGACTTTCGACGTACTGAGTGCCAAAGCTGCGCCGAATGTCTTAGGTACAGATGTTTATCGCCATGATGAAACGGGAACAGATGCTTTTTGGCAAGATGTCGAAAGCAATTATTGGTTTTGCTTTGTCAAAGCGTCGCAAGGTAGTGGTTGGACAGACCCACGTTTTGTAGAACACGCTGCGCGCTTGAAAGACCTAAAGATACTGAGGGGGGCATATCATTTCCCAAATTTGCTCAGTTCTGATGTAACCGGTGAAGTCAATTGTTTTTTAGATTCCTGCAAAAATGGCGGCATAAATTGGAAAGACCAAGGTGTTCTCCCGCCTGTCTATGATGTCGAGCCTTTGAATGAAACGCAAGCCAAACAGTTTCCAAGTCAAAGCAAAAACATCACTGCAAGGATGAAAAAATGGCTTGAAACCGTTGAAAAAAAGACAGGGCGCACCCCTATTATCTATACTTCGCAGCGAGTTTGGGACGAATTGCTCCTTAGTCCACAAGGTTTCGACAAATATCCTCTTTGGGTAGCCAATTATGGTACAAACCTAACTCAGCCTAAATTGCCCTCAATTTGGAAAACTTATGCGTTTTGGCAATTTTTAGACGATTGGACAATTGGCGGTGTTAATGGTTTTGACGTTAATAGACTCGGAATACCTTTGAAAGATTTGTTGAAAATGGGCGGCTATTAAGATATGACAAACGATACTTTTACAATAAAACTTTCCAAGTTTGAAGGACCTTTTGACTTGCTTTTGTTCTTCATTGAACGAGACGAATTAGATATTTACGACATTCCGATTGCAAAAATAACGAATGATTTCTTAACGTATATTCGTGAACTCGAAGCCATGAATATTGATTTAGCGAGCGAATTTATCGTAGTTGCGGCAACTTTGATGCGAATTAAAGCCAAATTACTCCTCCCCCGAAAGCGTATTGATGAATTAGGTAACGAAATAGACCCTCGTGAAGAACTCGTTAGCCGCTTGTTGGAATACAAACGTTATAAAAGCGTTTTAGATGAATTGCGCCAATTAGAGGAAGAAAGAGCCAGTCGTGAAGGTAGGGGAAACGCGCTAAAAGAGCTGAAAGAAATCGCCGTTAAAGCATTGGTTGATAATGAATTAGAAGACTTGACACTTTTTCGTTTACTGCGTGTATTCGAGCGCATGATGCGTCAATTTGATGAGGAACAGAAGCGACCGATTCACAGTATCTATACGTATAATTATACTGTTGAGTCACAGCGCGATTTCATTTTGTCAAAAATAGAAAAAGGCAAGAAAAGCGACTTCCGACATGTTTTTGGCGATTTTGAAAATCGCCTACATGCCATCATCACTTTTCTCGCCTTGTTAGAAATGCTGAATCGGCAAGAACTCCACATCATACAGGGCGAAGGAATCAATAATTTTTGGTTGTCCTTCACCGAGCTTGAAACTGTTTAAAAATTAGTAATCATTGTCATCTGACGGATCTGATTTTAAAAGACGTGTGTTTTTGCAAACAGGGGATACAAGTACGAACATCCCGCAAATTAGCAGGAAGAATAGTAAAAAATGTTCCATGGGCGGACCGGTTTAAGTAGTTAAAATACGCTGTTAAAGTTGTGTACCTTGGTTAATAATGGTTATTGTGCTCAATGTACAGCCACAAATATATTTAAGTTTTTCAATTTAAATATATTTAAATATCAATAGTGTGACATCGCTTTATTTCATGGAAATAGGTAATAATAAAAATCAATTCGCCCTTTTAGATTTTTTTCAAAACAACAGGCGCATATTTGCCCAATTTCATGCTAATTGTGAAAAAACATTTTCATCGAATGAATTAATATTTGTGAAATATGTGACAAAAATTTGTTAAAAAAAAATTAAAAAAAAAAAATTTAAGCAATTCTTGTAAAATCGCCAACATCCCTTTTATATTTGCACCGCTTCCAAGAGATACGCACGTGGTGGAACTGGTAGACACGCTACTTTGAGGGGGTAGTGCCGCAAGGTGTGCTGGTTCGAGTCCAGTCGTGCGTACATTTTTTTCGTAAATGGCTTAATAATTGAAAGTTACGAATTTTCAATTATTAAATTTGACACGAAATGATTATCAAAAAACCTGAAAGACGGTAAAAAAGCTGTGCTGTGGCTGGAAAGTTCCGACAGCACAATGAGAAAACTTAATCAACCGACCGCCGCCCGTGTGGTCAAACAAGCCAATGGTGACTGGTATATTCTTTGGAGAGTACCCGACCATGAAGGCAAAAATATCCGTTACCGCTACAAAAACGGATTGAACAGAATCAAAAATTTAGACATTCGGCAAGAATGGGCAAATAAAATTGTCACTTTCATCAATGCCGCCGCTTTGAATGGTGCCGCTCCATCGCAAATTCATGTCGAATCTTATTTTGACAAAATCCACTTCCCCGAATTGCCGCCCTCTGAATCATCCCCTCCAAAACAGCAAAAACAACCAAAATCGACAACTTTTAGCGCATTTATGGATGATTATTTGACACTCCGAGAAAAATTAGTTACTGAACGTACTACCACAGGTCGCCGCACCATTCTCAACAATCTGAACTTATTAGCAAAAGACGTTTTCAAAAAAACAGCATTGGACTGGCAGGATTTTGCCGGCACTTTCCCCATTACTATGATGAATTGGGCATACAAAAAGCCGCGTAAATGGAGTCAAAACAATGTGTCTAAAACTCTCAAAGTGTTGACGATGATTCTTACAGAGGCAGAGAATCAAGGCTACGATGTTGGCACGGCTTACAAGCAGAAAAATTACAGATTGTCGGAAACGCCTCTGGCAAAATGACAGTAACACAATACAGAAAATATGACGTTATGACGTGCCACACGGCGCGGCGCACGTTTGCAACCATCCCTTTTGTGGAGTGGAATATGCCGAGTGCGCTTGTGATGCAAGCAACGGGGCATAAGAGCGAGCGTGATTTTTTGAAATATATCAAAGTCGTATCGGAACAAGCGGCGGTGCAGATGTTTGATTATTTTCAGAATGAGTGAATGAAAAAAGCCGTCGTTCTTAGTTGAACGGCGGCTTTTTTCATTGGGTTACTTTTACCAACTTTTTACCTTTATTGGGTGAAGTCATAGCAGTAGGTAGCCGTTTTCTACGGCGTTTTGCCTTGCCTTGTTCGATTAGTTGATTGATAAAGACACGTTCCGCATCGCTCAATCCTTTATTTTCTACAACGAAGTTTACGCCTTCGGGTTCTTTGATATAGCCCATGATGTTGCGATTTTTTATGATTTAAAATAACGATTCACTAATTTTTGTGCGGCTTCTGTTTCAATAATCATCAATAGTCCTCGTGCAGGGCGACGCGCTCCTAATGTTTGCTCATAATGCTCTACGCCATCATCGCCACAAGGAACGGTTTCTGACCAGAGTTCATACAGATTCAGATAACTGCCTATAAGATGCGTCAAGGTCTTCCCCTCAGTATAAGGAAACGTTTTGTTGTTGTTCGGCTTTTTGCCGAAATAACGGGCATCAATCACGATGCCATCTGTGGCGGCGGGTCCGGCGGGCATTTGGGCATAACCGCTGATGCTGTCGGGAAAGTTGACCACCCAAATATTCAGATACTTTTCTGTATCCCAAGCCGTGCTGCCGCCTGTTGTCGCCGATTTCATTCTATCATCGCCTAACCAAGTCGTCACGGAAGTGGCTACGGTTAAAATACCTGTTGTGGTTGCACCTGTGGGTGTTTTGGAAGCGAGACAGAACGATATGCGTGTATCCAAGCCATTTTTCTCTGAAAAGCGTTCTCTTGTATCCGCCAAGTGGCGTTCTATGCGAACCGATTGGCGAAAGTCTTTACTCACAATATCCAATTGTTGCCGAATATCACTTGCCGATGGCAAATCTCTGGTATTTGTGCCAGCTTTATATAACAGATGTACCACAACGGGCAAGGCGACATCTTCTGTCAATGCAGCCGTATTGAGGTTGAGAGACATATGTTGTAAGAAGGCACGTCGCCGCGCCATATCTCTATCAATGGTCAAAAGCCGTTGATGGTTTTTTTGTGTATAGAAACGCCGTGGCGTTTTTGGCAATAGCAGC
This sequence comes from Saprospiraceae bacterium, assembly GCA_043728625.1. Lineage (GTDB taxonomy): Bacteria > Bacteroidota > Bacteroidia > Chitinophagales > Saprospiraceae > JAAFJT01. Next base: position 6,456 of record JAYTMI010000602.1, read on the forward strand.
CTATCCTGTGCGTTGCCTCTGCTTTGTGCATCAAGGAGCGTAGGCAGGAGGGATAGAATGAGATAGATGATTTTTTTCATATTGCGTTTTTAGATTTTGACGTGAACGTTTAGAGCTTTTTTAAATTTTAAGGGATGATTATTTAGATTTTTATTTTAACTTTGAGTAAAAATTTACTTTCATAAAAAACAACTCATGTCTGATACAATTTTATATCAATCTGTTTTGCAGAAATTGGGTCAATTGAATCCCAATAACTTGTCTCAATTAGACGCTTTTCTTTCTGTTTTGATTGGGCACAATAAATCTCAAATAACAGAAAAAACAACCTCTCTTCAGGGCAAATCCGCTATTGACTGGTTAGAACAATTAGCTCAAATTGACGGATTGAGTAGCATTCAAGACCCAGTTGAGTGGCAACAAAACATACGACAAGACAGAAAACTTCCTTTTCGATAACTAAAACAAACACCATGCTCTTGGATAGTAACATCATTATCATTGCCTCCAAACTTGTCCAAGTTAAATTGATTAGCCATTTGAGAAACAATGAGAAAGACCTTAAAACATCTATTATTTCTCAAATTGAAGTTTTAGGCTATCACCAACTAAAACAAGTTGAGAAGACTTTTTTAGAGAACTTCTTTAATGCCATTCCTGTCATTCCTTTGAATGATGCAGTCGCTTCTAAAGCTATTGAATTGCGACAACGTAAACCCATATCACTTGCAGATGCTATCATTGCTGCCACTGCTTTGACCCCACGTTGGATTGGATGCACCCGCCACACTTGTCAAACCATTGCGTTGAAGAGTATTGATATTACCTCTGATGTCATAAGTAAGCATTTCATCATAACGTCCGCCTGTTACAGCACCGCTTGCACTGATGTCTGAATATTTTGCATTCGTCATTCTATTCACTGCATCATAATTCAAAGAACCCACTTTACCCATGCGCTTGGTCACTAACTGATTTTTGACATTATAATCGGCATAAGACAATATCTGTTCGGGCAGTGCATCAATTTGATGCTTCATTTGTTTCAACCGAAAGCCATTGTCGTAATCCATTGTCCAGTAATACTGAAGGCTGTCTCTTTTATGTCAATGAACTTTTATGCTAATGCTTATATTGTTGAAACTAACGAACTCCCCTGCCGAGCGAAAGCCCACACCAGCAGTCCGTGCTTTTTATTAACAGTTGGAAGAAAAATTAATGGAACTACCCTTGCCAGCAGGTAACAGGATTGGGTATTCCTCAAAATTTCATGGCTGTCAATTTATCAACGGCAGGTCATGCAAAAATAACGTGGGATGAAGTGGTAAATGCCCTCAACTATACCATCAGATATAAACCGAAATCAGAAACGGTTTGGCAAAACGGTCTTTACAACGACAAAGGCACCTATACTTTTTCACAATTGAAACCTGATACGGTTTATGAGTTTGAGGTCTGCGCTTTGGGTCCCAACGGTTTGATAGGAGAACATGCGACGACAGTGCCTATTTATGTGTCTTAGATAATGGTGAATGATGAATAAACATGAGACATCCCGAATTTTCTAACAAAATAAATTATCACTTGAAAAGCGTCAAATATCCCAATTCCGAAGGAATTAAATATTACAAAATTCGGGATGATTCATGTTTATTCACCATTCACCTTTTCATTAAATCCTTTTAATCCGTTTGCCAAGCAAAGCCAAAGCAACACCTGCAATTATTAAAGCACCTGCGCCAACAAGCCGTGTGGTAATATTTTCTGAAAGAAAAACAACGCCGCCCAATGCTGCCAGAATTGGTACAAGTAATTGTAACAGAGCTGCTTGCGTCGTGGTCAAACCTCGTAAGGCTGTGTACCAAATAGCATAACCCATGCCCGAAGTCACTGCACCCGACAAACAGGCGTAAACCACCCCCTCAGTAGAAAAGTGCATTTTGGACATCATAAACATAAAAACGACTAAAACCATCGGAATGGTGCAGATAAAATTCAAGGCTGTTGTTTCCAATGGATCTTTTACACCACGACCGCGCAAGGTATAAAATGCCCAAGCGATACCCGCTATGACCATCAAAACAGCACCCAAGGGATCAGGCGCAGATAAACCAGGGAAAACGAGATAAACCAAGCCGCCTAAAGCCACCATTAAGCCCAACCATTCTGATATATGCGGACGTTCTCCTTTCAAAACTGCCATAGACAGCATTGTCGTTTGGACTGTACCAAACAAAATGAAAGCCCCCATGCCTGAATTGAGACTGCGATACGCAAAAGAAAAAGCAATGCCATAAGCAAAAAGATAAAAAGCAGGTAAAAAACGCGGCTTCAAATGAGTTAGATAAGGTCTTTGGACAATATTGAAATGACTTTTTGACAAACTATTCAACAGCCATAAAGCAACCGCACCCGAGAGCAACCGAATGCCGACATAGCTGCTCGCATCTATGGCATTGCTGCCCAAAGCCAAGCGATTGAACACCGAATTGGCTGCAAAAGCGATGAGAGCGAAAGCTGTAAGAAGGGCTGTTCGTCCCACTTTGAGGGGTTGGAAGTTGGTCATGTTTTTTGGAGGTAAATATACATTGATTCAGCATATTCTAACAAAAGAAAGGTGTTCGAGCAAACGCTCGAACACCCCCTCAGTATAAAACTGAAAAACAATGAAATCAGAAGATAAATTCATCATTTATCATTCATCTCTCATCATTCCTTAATTAACGGATATAGAACATCTCGCGGTATTTCGGAAGCGGCCAAGCCGAATCTTCAACAAAATACTCAAGACGATCGCAATAAGTACGGATTTCCTCCATAATTGGCTTAACATTGTCGCAATAGGCTGCTGCACTTGCTTCGATGTCTTCCAATTCATTGGCAGCACGACGGGCAGTTGTCATCGCTTTGACACCCGCTGCTGCACCGTTGATAGCAACGCTGATAGCCTTAACGAGTTCCAATTGCTCTGAATAAGCCGATTCGTCAACACCAATAGATTTCAAAGAAGCAATGTTATCAGCCAATTTTTTCTGATAACCAACAGCTGCTGGTAAAATCAAGTTAGCCACCATTTCACCCAATGTACGACTTTCGATTTGAACCTTAGTCATATAGGCATGGAACTGAACTTCTTGGAAGGCGTGCATTTCTTTTTTAGAATAAACACCTGCCTTGATGAAGACATCTGTTTTTTTGCTGCTCCAAGCTTTGAGTGCTTCTGGTGTTGTTGTGAAATTGTTCAAGCCGCGTTTTGCAGCCTCTTCTTTCCACTCTTCTGAATAACCATTGCCTTCAAAACGGACTTTCTTAGATTCTTTGATGTAGCGAATCAAAATAGAAATAACCGCTTCGTCTTGTTCTTTACCACCTGCAACGAGTTTGTCCACTTCTGCCTTGAATTTTTCGAGTTGTGCTGCCACAATCGTATTCATAACAGTCATTGGACCACCGCAGTTTTGTGAAGAACCAACCGCACGAATCTCAAATTTGTTGCCTGTGAAAGCAAACGGAGAAGTACGGTTACGGTCAGTTGTATCTTTTTCGAGGAAAGGAATTTTACCAACCAAATCAAGTGCTTCTTTAACACCTGACTCATTAGAAGTACCTTTTTTCTCCAAATCGTTCAACAATTTGTCCATCGTACCGCCCAAGAAAGCAGAAATGATAGCCGGAGGTGCTTCATTTGCACCCAAACGGTGGTCGTTATTAGCCGTAGCGATTGACGCACGGATAAAGTCAGCGTGTTCAAAAACCGCACGAATCGTATTGACAAAGAATGTCAAGAACATCAAGTTTTTGCCTGGGTCTTTGCCCGGTGCCAAAAGGTTTTTGCCTGTGTTGGTCGCAATTGACCAGTTGTTGTGCTTACCAGAACCGTTCACACCTGCAAAAGGCTTTTCGTGCAACAAGACAACCAATTTATGACGACGAGCCACGCGATCCATCAAGTCCATCAACAAGTTGTTGTGGTCAACCGCCACGTTGATTTCTTCAAACATCGGTGCAAACTCGTATTGAGCAGGACCTACCTCGTTGTGACGTGTACGGAGCGGAATACCCAATTTGTGTGCTTCCGTTTCCATATCACGCATACATGCATAAATACGTTCAGGAATAGAACCAAAATAATGGTCTTCCAAGTTTTGGTGCTTAGCTGGCAATTTACCAACCAAAGTACGACCCGTCAAAATTAAGTCAGGGCGAAGGTTGAAAAGTGCTTCGTCAACCATGAAAAATTCTTGTTCCCAACCCAAAGTTGCGGAAACCTTAGTCGCCGCTTTATCAAACAATTGAGCAACTGGAACAGCCGCTTTGTTAAGATAGTCTTGTGATTTCAACAATGGCAATTTAAAGTCCATCGCATCACCCGTATAAGTGATGAAAACCGTAGGAATACAAAGCGTTTTACCCGCACCTGCATCAAAAATGAAAGCCGGAGAAGAGGGATCCCAAGCCGTGTAACCACGTGCCTCAAAAGTTGCACGCATACCACCAGAAGGGAACGACGAACCGTCAGGTTCTTGTTGTACAAGGGCATCAGCCGTAAATTCCTCGATAACTTTACCGTCAGGGGTCAAGCTGAAGAACGAGTCATGCTTTTCTGCCGTTTTGCCTGTCCACGGTTGGAACCAGTGCGTGAAATGTGTCGTACCTTTTTCTTGCGCCCATGCCATCATGGCATTCGCAACCACAGCAGCAACTTCACGTGTTAATTTCGTACCACCTTGAATGGCTGCTTTTACGCTCAAATAAGATGCTTCATCTAAATACTGCTTCATAGCAGCATCGTTGAAAACAAGTTCGCCGTAGAAATCCTTGATTTTCTCCGCTGGCATGTCAACATATTCCATGTCATCAAAGCGTGTTGCAATCGTGTCTAAAGCATTAAATCTGGAAAGACTCATGAATGAAAATATTAAAATTTGATAAAAAAATGATTTTGTTCTTCATATAAAATATCTCAAAAAAAATTGAATACATACTAACAAGCAAACCTTGCGTGAGTATCAAACCCTTGCAAAGTTCAGTCGAAGCGGCTAAAATACCGCCCGAGTAAGACCCCTCAGTATCGAATAGTAGAAATGTGAAAAAGACGTAGGTTCAGACCTAATATTCATCATTTTATAGGAAGATTGGCGCAAATTTAAACGAATTTTCTCTAATCAATGAGTATTTTCATAAAAAATTCATTTTTTTTACTGCTTTGTGTCTTTTTTCAATTTATTCACGTGTTTTCAAAATTGTTACATTCCCTATTAATACACCAAAAAAAAGAGCGGCAATGAGACTTCTGAAACAGGAGTCTTTCCAGTCCCACGACCGCTCGTTTTTTTGACATTCACACATTAAAAAGCATATTTTACCCCCTCAGTATTTGGGAGGTAAAATATCCCTTTCATATTAAATCCTTAGAATTTATAAACTACTGCAAGGATAAATGACGTTTCGCCACCTTGCGCTTTGCCTTTATCGTCCACCCAAATATTTTTCTTTGCAGAATCAAAACGAACTTCTGGAATAATTGTGAAAGCATCAATCTTAATATTGCCAGAAAGTGTAAAGGCACTAATGGTATTATCAGCAGCAGCATATTTGATCCCATCCTTATCATTAAACAACTCACCGCGTGCGGCAAGTATAAACGAAGGAGAAAAAGCATAGTTGAGGTACAAAGCAGAACCATTCCAAGACGCTTTATCACCCTCTTTAGATAAGCCTTGTGTAATAAAATTGAAGCCAGCACCAAATTTCTCAGAAACTTGATAGCTCGTTGTTATGTCAAAAGTTGTTGCCACAGTGCTGTCTTTACCTTTGCCCGTCAAACCATTAACATAGATTTTGAACGGACCGCTGACATAAGATAACTGCCCGCCGACCATTTTCTTTTTTGTATCTAAATACTCAAAACCACCTTTCAAACCGTAGTATCCTTTGCTGTCCGTTTGGTTGAAAATACCAATCATACCTGCAAATTTATCAGTAAAGGCGATATCCATTTTCAAACCTGTGTGATAGAATGGACCATTCGTATAGTTATAAGACATAGAATAATTCAAGTTATTCGATGCTTCAACAAGTTCGTAACCAACAAAAGTCATAAAATTACCCGCCGTGAATTTCAGTTTTTCTGTTGGCTTATAGGTAATATAGAGTTGTTTGATAAACGAAACGCTGCCGCTATAAGGATAGTTTGTTTCTTCTGCGCGTGTACCGAACATCAAATCGGCAACGAAGCCGATTTTTCCATTGTCCTTTGCAATCGCAATGTTTGCCATTCCAAGACCAATACCGCCTTGTTGCAAGGTATATGACGTTTTAGAGCCATTGACTTTGTTGCTCGTTCCACGATAGTAAGCATCAACTTGCCCTGAAATCGTCAACGGTGCATCTGCTTTTTTCGCAGTATCCTGTGCAAAAAGGTTCGTTGAAAACAAAGTGGCTACTATAGCCAAACTTTTGAGAGTGACTTTAATGTTCATAATAAATTGGCTTTTAGCTGTGAATTAATGGTGTTCGCAATTCAGTTTGCGAACAAGACTCCATACTTGTTAAGAAAAAAAATGTTTGATAATTGGAAAGCAAAAAAGCAAAACTGATGCGCATCTCGTTGTGCTTTTTTGATAGGACAAAGGTGAGGTGTTTATCTGGAAATTTCACTTTGACTTAGTTTGAATTCTAAACTTAATATCTTTATTTCGAAAAAACGATTTTTACCAATTTTAATTTTTTGAAAACTATTATATGGAAAATAAATATTAAAACCTGTCCGTATCATCGTTGAAGTTTTTTTTGCAACTTTGTTTCTCAAAAGAGGAAAACAATACAATTTTAAATTTTTAGAGAGGAAAACTTATGGCAAAACTACAATCAACACCGAAAAACCGAAGACAAAAGCCCAAAACGGGACAACAAGGAGTCGCATGAAGACCCTAAACACATTACCGGCGTTTGGGAAACGGAGTCTTTGATATTTCGGTATAATCTCATAGTCATAAAAAATATACCCTATCATATTTTTCTGGAAGCCGACAACTCTGAAACAGTCGTGTTGGCTATATTAGCCGATTTTCAAGGTGACGAACCAGAAATTGTCGGCAAAAAAATCGCAGAACGATTGGGAAAACTATCAAAAATACATTCTGAAAAAGAAAAATTTTACACACAGTTGCGTGTTTTATCAAATGCACGTAAATTGCAACCTATAATAGATAAAATCACGACAAATATTTATAAGTTAATAGACATTTCAGAAGACCCGTTATTCGTCGAGGGCAAAGAAGAGGGTTTAGAAGTAGGAATAGAAGTAGGCAAAGCTGAAGGTATCCTCGAAGGTAAAATCGAAAGCATAGAAAGCATAATGATTAATACCGATTTTGACGACGAGTCCATTGCTCGCTATTTAACTGTTCCTCTTGAATTGGTAAAAAAAACAAGGCAAAATCTTTCCAAACAATAGTTTTTAGTTAAACATACCTACATTAAATTAGGCTTACTACCTTACGAAAACAGCACAACATTATGAGAAAACGTACCCCCGCAGTATGCGTTTTGATTTTGTATTGTCAAATCACATACACTCAAATTCCCACTGATTCACTCGTTTACAGTTTTCAAGATGCCATTGAAAATGCTGTTTCAACCAACGATGATGCTTCCTTTGACTACGACACAGAGTTTGAACACCTCGCTGATTTCATTCGGCACCCCCTCAGTATAAACTTCGCTTCTGCTACAAATTTTGAACAATTACGCCTTTTGTCGGCGGAACAAATAGCTGCTATCATCGCGCATCGTGAAAAATATGGACATTATATATCACTCCTTGAACTGCAAAGCGTCCTCGATTTAGCAACCATTCACAAAATCCTACCATTTGTTACCGTCGAAAATGCGCTCGATGATTATTTTATGCCCCTAAAAGATTGGTTCAAAAAAGGTAAAAGTGACGTTTTTTTGCGTTGGGAACATCGGCTTGAACCTTCGGAAGGCTTTAAACGTGCCGATACTGAGGGGGGCTATCTCGGCGATGCCAACCGCATTTATACCCGCTACCGCTACTCGTTTGGCAACCGATTGAGTTATGGTTTTACTTTTGAAAAAGATGCAGGTGAGCCGTTTGGAAAATCCGTATTTGACTTCGCCAGTTTTCACTTTAAAATATCTAATGTTCATAAAATATTCAAAAACATTATTTTAGGTGATTATTCTGTATCACTTGGGCAGGGTTTGATACATCAAAATGGCTTTGCTTTGGGTAAAAGTTCATTGGTGATGAGCGTTGAGAAAAACAATCAGCCTTTGCGACAATATACATCGTCGAATGAAATCAACTTCCTACGCGGTGCAGCTTTTCAAGCCAAAATCAGCCAAAATACGGAGGGGGTCTTTTTTATTTCAAAACGACAACGGGATGCCAATTTTTTAAATACTATGGACAATGAAGCTATTTTTAGTGCTTTACAAGTTACAGGTATGCACCGAACGGCAACAGAACGTGCCGACCGAAACGCAATCGGGCTTTTCACCGTAGGTGGCAGTTTGAAAACAACTATGAAAACAGGCTCTATTGCTTTAAATACCGTTTTTAATCAATTCGACGGACGTTTAGAACCACGTGATGAGCCGTATAATTCCTATGTTTTTAGAGGAAAAAGCCTTTTGAATATTTCAACCGATTACAAAAAGACGTATAAAAACTTTCATGCCTTTGGCGAAACCGCTATGAGTAACAATGGCGGTATTGCAACACTCAATGGATTACTCATTGGATTAGATAAACGTTTGTCTGTCAGTATTTTGCAACGTTTTTTTTCATTAAAATATCAAACACTACAAGCACAGCCGTTTGCGGAATCGAGTCGTCCGCAAGATGAAAAAGGCATTTATTTTGGTATTGAATACAAACCAAATCGAACGTGGACAGTAAGTGGATATGCCGATTTTTGGCAACATCAATGGTGGCGTTTTCGGGTTGATGCCCCTTCACATGGGCAGGAGTTTTTGGGAAAAATACAATATCGCCGCCGCAATACTGAGGGGTATCTGCAAGTCCGTATGAAAACAAAACAGCAAAATAAAACGGATAGACCTGCCTCTGAAAAGACAAATACAGTCGTTGACAAAACAAGGACGCAAATCCGACTGCATTTCAACAACCGTTTATCAAAGAATTTGGAACTGAGAAACCGCGTGGAATGGGCATTTTTTGAAGATGATAAAGGCTCGAAAAAGGGTTTCGTGGTTTGGCAAGATGCGATTATTTCACTCAACAATTTGCCTATTGAATCGCCTAAAATCGAGGAAATACTGAGGGGTCTCAAATTAACAACTCGCCTTGCTTTTTTTGACACAAAAGATTATGATACAGCGATTTATGGATTCGAAAATGATGTGCAATACAGTTTTACCGTCCTACCCTATTACTATCGTGGCACCCGTTTTTATGTCAACGCCAGTTATAAATTTTTAAAAAACAGCTATCTCGAAGCCCGTTTTGCAAGGACTCGTTTGGTTAATCAAAAGAGTTTTGGGAGTGGTTTGGACGAAATAGATGGGAATAAAAGGACTGACGTGAAGGTGCAATTAAGGGTTAGTTTTTAGCAATAATTACACAGCATAATCTTCCATGAGCGCACGTCTATAAGGTGCTTGAAAAGCCAAAACAATATCTGATTTAGGCACACCTAAAGCTTCGAGTTCAAGTGCAGCCCCTGCTTCAGTCCAGTCCTGCTGGATATAAATTTTATCTCCTAAAAGATCAATATGTAGGTTAATACCATGCAAACGCTTATATTTTTGCCAACCGACACCCATAATTAAGTAATGCCCATGTGCATCATCTATGATGAGTTCCTCTTGATACTCTTCTGCATTTGGCGCATGATAACCCTGTGCATGGTTATTAAGCACTTGTTTGATATATTGACGATATAATTCTATTTTATCCATTTTGAAATATTTTTTTCCAAAGGTTGAAATAAGATAAGTTTTAGATTTTCTTCCAGTATAGTCAGTTCTCCAAACTCATCATTTAGCAAGACATCAAAGACATCTTCGGGCATCGCTAAATACAAAACGCCCGTTTCGCCTGTTAGTTTTAGAATACGCCGATAGTTGCTGTATTGACCGATTGCACCGTGAAATTCATAAAATGTTGAGGGTGTTAAAAAGCTTTTCGTTTCAACTAATATACGTTCAATACCCCGTTCAGCAACGATGAGTTTTTCAGCTTCAAGGTCAATTTCAATTTTTTTATTGCCCTATTTGGTAATAAAAGGATCACTTTTGATAGTCCAGCCTTCTTTTTCAAGAGCTTCTCGGACAATATAGTGAAATTTGTCTCTTGCCATTTTTTTACGTTTTTCAAGACAAATTTACAATATCTAAATTGTAATTGGGATTATTTTTCATCAAAAAAGCACCCCCTCAGTAAAGGCGGTGCTTTTTTGTATCCGTTCAATTCATAATCAAATTCGTCTTAAAAATCTTAACTGCTATTGCCAACAAAATAACACCCATAAACTTCCTTATAACCAACAAACCACCTTTACCCAGCAACCGTTCAAGGGGGCTTAAAAGCCTAATAACAAGATAAATAAACCCTAAATTGAGCAAAATGCCTATGAGAATGGTCCAATCGTCGAATTGCGTTTTCAAGGACATGATGGTTGTTAAAGTACCTGAACCTGCCACTAAAGGAAACGCAACGGGAACAATACTGCCCGTTCGTCCTTCACTTTCAGACTTGAAAATATCAATACCCAATGTCATTTCAAGCCCCATGATGAATATCAAAATAGAGCCGGCTAAGGCAAATGAAGGCAAATCAACGCCCAAAACGCCGAGAAATCGCTCACCAAAAAACAGAAAAGCTATCATCAATGAACCCGCCGCGAGTGCCGCTTTCCATGCTTGAATATCGCCTATTTTTTCGCGCAGCGAAATCAAAATAGGAATATTGCCCAACATATCTATGATGGCAAACAATGTGAAAGTAACGGTTAGGATGTGATCGAAATTCATTTCATAAATGGTTAATGGTAATTTTTTTTGTCATGCTGAACGCAGTGAAAGCATCTGTATTTAAAGATTATACAGATGCTTTCACTGCGTTCAGCATGACAAAAAAGTGCTATGTTTTATTTTAATCGTGCTAAAATGGTTTGATTGCCTTTTGATATTTCATCAATACTGACTAAAATTTCAGCATCAAGTGGTAAAAAGACATCTACACGAGAACCAAATTTGATGAAACCCATGTCTTTTCCTTGCCAAACTTGGTCGCCTTCTTTCACATACGCCCGAATGCGGCGAGCGACTGCCCCTGCGATTTGACGGAACAAAACTTGGTGATTGCCACTGTCAATGACAGTTGTTGTGCGCTCATTTTCGGTTGAACTTTTCGGATGCCACGCCACGAGGTATTTGCCTTCGTGGTAGCGAAAGTACTTGACGATGCCGCTGATCGGGTTGCGATTGACGTGTACATTGAGCGGTGACATAAAAATAGAGACTTGAATGCGGCGGTCGTGAAAATACTCGTCTTCATTCGTTTCTTCGATGACAACGATTTTGCCGTCGGCGGGTGCATAGACGAGTTTATCGCTCAAAAAGGGGATTTCGCGCTTGGGATTTCTAAAAAACTGAACGACCAATACGAAAAAAATAAGTGATGCGAATAAGGTAAAACCCAAAACATAAGGATGAGCCAACCACATCACGATGCCATTGATGACTGCCAACACACAGAACACGCCACCAATCATTAAATAACCTTCTTTGTGGATACGTAACATAGAATCTTAATTGTCAATGATTTATATAAATAATTTTCTGTTTTTGGTTTTGAATGGCAAAAATACTTTAATTAGACGTGAGTTATATAAGGAGTTGGTTTATTTTTCACTTTTACCAAATGAAAACATGAATCATTCCGAATTTTGTAACATTTAATTTAAAAGGTAAGACCCAGTAATTCCGAAGGAATTAAATATGAATAACCGTAGATGAAATCTACGGTAATGACATGGAA
>JAYTMI010000603.1:0-1805 GCA_043728625.1 Saprospiraceae bacterium
CGCTTTTGAGTGGAATCTGAATTTTGCTATTAATCGGTATTTATTGCGAGCTATGTTAAAAACAAGTCTTTCGTTACCAATGTAGTCTGCTGTATTGAATACTTGAACACTTCTTGTGCTGTATAAAAACTATTGGTTGTAACAACATCATACCAAAACTTCAGAGAGGCTTGGGCATCGGGGTACTCTTTACAGAAATCTTCCAATCGTTTTTTCATTATGATTCACATAGTGCAACGTACAATTTTTTCCCGATTTGGGAAAGTTATTCGATTTTCTCTTTTAAGTTTTGCTTTATTTTTCTGCGAAGTTAATCAAACATGAATCATCCCGAATTTTCTAACAAAATAAATTATCACTTGAAGAGCGTCAAATATCCCAATTCAAAGGCTCAACCGCCCCCCCTCAGTATTTCGTCGCTTTAGTTTGAAACAAGATGCTAAGGATTTTAAGGATGCTAAGGAATTGTTTAAATCCTTAGCATCCTAATTCAACCCTCAATCCATCTTCAACACCTTCCTCGGCAACAGCCCATCTCTTTGTGCGGTATGCCAAATAAACGACGCAATAATCGTTGCTGCTTGTTTCAAATCGGCTTCAATCAAATGGTCGAATGTGTCCATATTGGTATGGTGTGTCCGAGTAGAATATTCAATCGGGTCTTGAATGAATTGAAAGCCTGGGATACCCGCCGCATCAAAAGATTGGTGGTCCGTGCCACCTGTGTTAGAAACCGTAATCGTACTGGCTTGTAGGTCTTTGAAAGGCTCTAACCATGTTCTGAAAATGGGTCTCACGTCCTCATTACCTTGCAGATAAATGCCGCGAATTTTGCCTGTGCCATTGTCTAAATTGTAATACGCAGAGATTTTCCCTTGTTCGGGCTTCAAAGATTGAACCGTGCGGGCTTTGATTTCCGCAAAATGCTGATTGACATAAGCCACCGAACCCAACAAACCTTGCTCCTCACCTGTCCACAAAGCCATGCGCAACGTGCGGCGCGGCTTTATGCCCGTTTCTTTCACAAGTTCCGTCAAAATACGCGCAGCTTCCATCATGACGGCAGAACCTGCGGCATTGTCCGTTGCACCTGTCGCCGATTGCCAAGAATCGAGGTGTGCGCCAAACATAACGACTTCATCTTTCAAATCCGAACCCGGTATTTCAGCGATGAGATTATTCTCCATTTTGTCTGGATTGGTGTATTTCGCCTTGATGTTTATACTCACTTTCACAGGCAAACCCTTCTGCACCATGCGAAATAAACGGTTGTATTGCTCGACATCTACGGTCATTTGCGGCAATACTTCTGCACCTTCATCGCGTGCCGCGCCTTCTTTGGCGGATGCACCAGAGATGAAAACAGTGCCTAAATCGCCTGCAAAACTGCGGTCAATCGTACCCAAAGGTTTTTCTTCGTACAGCATTTTACGCATGGCTTTTGTGAAATCATTGTCGCCAAAACCGAAATTGCGCAAAGTGCGGGGCGTAGGTTTGGACGCATTTGCCATTTCCAAAAGCGAAGAGTCGGCATACCTTTTGGCAGGTGCATCAAACGCCACTTTGACGTTGCGAATGGTATCCATCAAAACAAATTTGCCCGTCAATTTGCCTTTGTATTTTGCCAACTCCTCGATGCTGTTGGCTTTGAAATAGATCACTTCGCCTGTCAAAGTGCCATTTGTCGCAGGCGACCACGCTTTTGGGTAGGCAATGAGTGGATAATAGTTCGGCTCAACAGCATGGGCTTCAAAGTGTTCCAATTCCCAACCTCTGCCGAAAGGTCCCCACGCTTCGGTGTGGAC
>JAYTMI010000604.1:0-8178 GCA_043728625.1 Saprospiraceae bacterium
GACAGAACCTGTTGATTTTGAATATGTTAAAGTGCCTTTTGACCGCATTGATGATAAAGAAGTGACGGTTGCAGACAGCGATATTCAAACATATTTGAACGAAAATAGTAGCCGTTATATGTCTGAAGAAGAGTTGCGTAATATTGAATACGTATCTTTCGACGTGATTCCTACTGTAGCAGATTCAAATTTATTGCACGATAAAATTGCGGCATTGAAAGAGGGCTTCCGCACGGCAGTAAAGGATTCTGTTTTTGCAGTTGCAAACAATGGCGCTTACCCGAATCAATATCAGAGCAAAGAAACATTGAGTGGTGCGGCAAAGGATTCTGCTTTTACAGCACCGGTCGGCTCTGTTTTTGGACCTTATGTTGATGCGAAAGCTTATTTTTTAGCTAAAGTCATTGACCGTCGTACTGGTCCCGATTCTGTGAAAAACCGCCACTTTTTGTTTAGTTTAGAGAAGTATGGCTCGTTTGCAGCGGCTCAAAAAACGGCTGATAGCATCAAAACGATTTTGGAAGGCAATATTGCTCAATGGGATTCATTGAACCCAAGATTCAATGACGACCCAGGTTCTAACCAAAAAGGTGGCGACTATGGCTATACACCGAATGGTCGTATGGTGCCAGAATATAATGACTTGATTTTTTATAAAGCTGTTCAAGGCAAAATATATACAGTCCAAACGCGCTTTGGTATCCATATCATTCAAGTGACAGGTGTGAAACAAGGCAAAGGCGAGACGCGTGTGAAGTTGGCGTATATCCGTCAGCCCATTGTGCCAAGCCAATCTACTGACCGGGCAGCAGCAGCAGCAGCAGATGACCTTTTATTGATGAGCAAAAACTTGGACGAATTGAAGCAAAATGCGACTAAAAAAGCACTCCAAGTTCAAGTATCTCAAAATTTCAGAGCCAATGACTTGCAGTTAGGCGCATTTGGTCAAGCGACAGGTGTGCGTCCATTGATTCGTTGGGCGTTTGAATCGAAAGTAGGTGAGCGCAGCAAACAGACTTTTGCGATGCAACAACAAGGCGAGCCTTTTGTTAGTCAATACCTTGTTGTAGCCTTGAAAACGGTTGTTCCTAAGGGGCTTCCTACCGTTGCGTCTATAAAAGAGCAATTGTTGCCGCTGGTTAAAAATCGCAAAAAAGGCGAGGCTTTGAAAGCTAAAATAGGCACAGTGAGTGATTTAAATGCTTTGGTAGCTCAATATAGCACGCAATTAGAATTGGCTACTGGTGTTACTTTTAATGCCACTTTTATCCCTAATGTAGGTAGCGAGCCAAAAGTTATAGGTGCAGCATTCACAACTCCTGTGGGTTCTATTTCCCCTGCGATTGTCGGTGAAAGTGGTGTCTTTGTATTGAAAGTCACTAAAAAAGATGCTGTTGCAAATTCGCCTGTTGACAAAACCGTTTTGCGTCAACAATTGGTTGCAAATCAAAAAAGTACAGTGCGAGGTACCTTAATACGGAGTTTGAAAAAGAAATTAGACATCGAAGACAATCGGTCTAAATTCTTCTAAAAAACGACTCTCCTTCCGAAGGAATCCTTTGGATCAGTATTTCGTTGTTTTTTTTCATAAAAAGCCCTCGTTAAGAAGATTTCTTATTGAGGGCTTTTTCTTTGGTATGATTTTTTGATAAGATATATTTCAAAGAAGGGTTTAATGAAATCAACATGATTTTTAAAAAATAAGTTATTATTAAATATCATTTTTACACCATTCAAAATTTCATTTCTCTATCTATCCCATTAATTTTGTGGCTCTTTTTTAAAAAAACTTTTTTTTAACTATTAATATTTCAACAACTTATAAGATGAACATTGCAGTAGTAGGAACCGGTTATGTTGGTTTAGTCACAGGCACTTGTTTTGCCGAAACAGGTAATAACGTTATATGTGTGGACATTGATGCCAAAAAGGTGGAACGCATGAAAAACGGCGAAGTCCCTATTTTTGAACCCGGTTTGGAACTTCTTTTTGAAAGAAATACAAAACAAGGTCGCCTTCATTTCACAACCGATTTGAAATCGGCTATTGATGCCGCCCAAATTATCTTTTTGGCTTTGCCAACACCACCAGGTGAGGACGGCTCTGCCGATTTGTCCTATATCTTAGGCGTTGCCAAAGATTTGTCAAAAATTATCACATCGTACAAGGTGATTGTTGATAAAAGTACGGTTCCCGTAGGCACTTCAGAGCGCGTTCATAAGGCTATTACTGAGGGGGGGCTTGATGCAAGCCTTTTTGATGTGGTTTCAAATCCTGAATTTTTGCGCGAAGGCGTTGCGGTTGATGATTTTATGAAGCCCGACCGCGTTGTCATCGGTACGGATTCAGAAAAAGCACAAAGCTTGATGCGTAAATTGTACGAGCCATTTGTCCGTCAAGGCAATCCCATCTATTTCATGGATGAACGTTCTGCCGAAATGACAAAATATGCTGCTAACTCTTACCTCGCAATGCGTATTTCGTACATGAACGAAATTGCTAACCTTTGCGAGCGTGTCGGAGCCAATGTGGACATGGTGCGTATCGGTATGGGTAGCGACAATCGGATTGGCAAACGTTTCCTTTTCCCAGGTGTGGGTTATGGTGGTTCATGTTTTCCGAAGGACGTTCAGGCTTTGGCGAAAACAGCAGACCAATACGACTACGATTTCAAAATTTTGAAATCGGTGATGGAAATCAATGGCATTCAAAAAACGGTTTTGTTCAAAAAAATCAACGCTTATTATGGTGGCAATGTCGCTGGAAAACATTTTGCAGTATGGGGGTTGGCTTTCAAACCCAATACCGATGACATCCGCGAAGCACCCGCCTTGTACTTGATTGATGAATTGCTCGAAGCAGGTGCAACGGTGACGACTTTTGACCCAGAAGCAATGCCAAATGTTAAACGCATTTATGGCGAAAAAATCGGCTATGCTTCTGATGAATACGAAGCACTCGAAGGGGCAGATGCACTCGTCATCGTGACAGAATGGAACGAATTCCGTACACCAGATTTTGAAAAGTTGAATAATTTGACTTCAAAAGCCATTTTTGATGGTCGCAATCTATATGATGTTGCCGTTATGAAAGGACGTGGTTTCTATTATTCAAGCATTGGGCGCGAGCCTGTTGAAGCGTAATTTTCTACATTTTTAAGAAAAAATACTGAGGGGGTATTTCGATTTTGTCGAGATGCCCCCTCAGTGTTTTAGGTGAAAAAATCGTAAAAAGGTTTTACTTTGCGACCAAAAAATGAGTAACTTCATTTTTGTTATAAACTACGTAGATATTCACTATTAATTATGAAAACAGATATTCTCGTCATAGGCGGCGGCATCGCAGGTTTGAGTTTTGCCATAAAAGTAGCTCAAAAAAGAAGCGATGTCAGAATTGATGTATTGACCAAAACCGTTGAAAATGAATCGAATACGCGCTATGCTCAAGGCGGCGTGGCAGCCGTTTGGGATTTCGATAAAGACTCTTTTAACAAACACGTTGAAGATACCCTCGACGCAGGCGATGGTTTGTGCAAGCGCAATATTGTCGAAATTGTAGTCAATGAAGGACCTCAACGGGTTCAAGAAATCATTGATTGGGGAACACGGTTCGACAAACACGGCGAAGACTATGACCTCGGTAGGGAAGGGGGACATACCGAAAACCGCATTTTACATTACAAAGATTTGACAGGTTGGGAAATTCAACGAGCCTTGGTTGCGGAGTCCAAAAAATATGACAATATCCATATCCATGAGCATTATTTTGCGGTTGACATCATCACACAGCATCATTTGGGTTGGAATATCACGCGTTTGACACCTGATATTGAGTGTTATGGTTGTTATGCTTTGAATAAAAAAACAGGAGAAATTGAGACTTTTCTTGCAAAATTGACCCTAATGGCAACGGGTGGCACTGGTCAAGTCTATAAAAATACTACCAATCCCGTCATTGCTACAGGCGACGGTATTGCCATGCACTATCGGGCAAAAGGACGTATTGAAGATATGGAATTCGTCCAATTTCACCCAACTGCACTCTACAATCCAAGTGGCGACAACCCCAATTTCCTTGTATCGGAAGCGGTGCGCGGCTTTGGCGGTATCTTAAAAACGCCCGATGGCAAGGAATTTATGGATAAATATGACCCCCGTAAGTCATTAGCACCACGTGACATTGTGGCACGAGCCATTGACTCTGAAATGAAAATTTGGGGTTCGGAATGTATGTACCTCGATTGTCGGCATTTGGATAAAGAAGCATTTTACAACCATTTTCCTACGATTTATGATAAATGTAAAAGCATCGGTATTGATGCCAGGACAGATATGATTCCCGTTGTGCCTGCTTGTCACTATCAATGTGGCGGTATCATGGTGGACGAAATGGGCAATAGCAGTATTAAAAATCTGTATGCCTGTGGTGAAAGCAGCAGTACAGGACTACATGGTGCGAATCGTTTAGCCTCAAATTCACTACTCGAAGCCCTTGTTTTTGGACACCGTATAGCAGAAGATGCTTTGCAACGCATTGATAATGAACAATTTAAAGAAGGTATTCCGAATTGGAATGCGGCGGGCACAACAGACCCTCAAGAGATGGTTTTGATAACCCAAAGTACAAAAGAGTTGAAGGATTTGATGAGCTATTACGTAGGTATTGTTCGTTCAAATGTACGTTTGAAACGTGCCCTTGACCGTCTTTTTATTCTCTATCGAGAAACAGAGGACTTGTACAATACGACAACTATTTCACCTCAACTTTGCGAATTGCGTAATTTGGTGACAATCGCTTATTTAATAACGCGTTCAGCAGCGATGCGTCAAGAGAGCCGAGGACTGCATTTTACGACGGATTATCCGAATGCGCTGCCGTTTTTGCAAAGTACGATTTTGTGATTTTTAGTACCCCTCAGTATTTCACTGCGTTCAGAATGACAAAAAACGGCTATTGGAACGAATCAAAAAAAACAAAAAAAAATGTCTGAATCTTACAGACTCAGACATTCCAACAACAAATTATAATCCCATGAACATATATCGTTCGCCCGAAGGCTTTTTATCAGTTTGGCATAGGAAAAATCAGTTTCGTCGTCCCGACATTTATTAAAACACCGGGACGACAGATGACTGACAACAAATTATAATCCCATGAACATATTCTTGTAAGATGCCGACTTATCGGCTCCTTTATTTCTTCAATTTTTATGTTTTTCTTCAAAGGGAAAAATCAGATTGTCGTCTTGATTTAAAAACCAATCAAGACGACCGCCCTGACAACAAATTATAATCCCATGAACATATCTTGTGTAGCTTGCTCTTATAGTTGTTCTCTTTTTTGATAATACAAAGGTGCGAAAAGAATTTTGGGTATGCAAAGACATTTTAGGTGCATTGTGAAAGCTGATTTTAGTTAAAATAAAACTATTTATCATAATATAAAAACATAAAACATTGATTATAAGTATTTTAATGTTCGATATTCGCCCGACAAGAATGTATCATTGTGAAAATAATATTATTTAACTGCACATTTTATGAAGTGTTTTTTTAAAAAAAAAGTGATTTTTTTTTCTTGAAAGACTTGACAAGTCATTTTTTATGCCATTGAGTAACAAAATACTCCTTTTTATTGTCCCAATTTTCGAGCGACCCCTTCTCCAAAAGGAGTCCTACTGGCAGTATTTATTCAAATTTTTACTCATTTTTGTTTTGAAACGCCTCAAAAAACCTATTTTTGAACCGAATCATTAAACGATCTGCCATTTATGGGTTTTCTTTCAACACGTTTTGCCAAATATCCAAGTCTATTAAGGATTTATCGGATTGTGAAAAGAGTTTTTCTAACGCTCTTTCTCGCACACCTTATATATACGTTGCTGTTGATTTGGATACCTGTATTTTCAACACCCACTATTTTTGGACAATGGATTATGGGCAAGGATATTCGGCAAAAATGGGTCAGTCTCGATCAGATTTCTGTATCCATGCAACATGCAGTGATTGCCTCCGAAGACCAAGAATTCGAGAATCATTTTGGCATTGACGTTAAAGCGATCGAAAAAGCGATTGATTTCAATAAAAACCATATACGAAAAAAAGGAGCGAGTACCATCTCACAGCAGGTGGCTAAAAATGTATTCCTTTGGCAAAGCCGGGACTGGGTGCGGAAAGGTTTGGAACTGTATTCCACTTTTTTGATTGAATTGTTTTGGAGTAAAGACCGCATTCTTGAAGTCTATCTCAATGTCGCTGAAATGGGTGATGGCGTTTTTGGCGCGGAAGCTGCCGCCCTTTATTTTTTTAAAAAACCTGCGGCGAAACTCACGTCCTCCGAAGCCGCCCTTATTGCGGCTTGTCTGCCGAGCCCTTTGCGATTTCGCGTGGATACGCCTTCTGATTATGTCCGACAAAGACAAAACTGGATTTTATGGCAAATGAGTCAGATTGAATGGGAAAAATAAACTATTATTATTTATGAAAAATATCATTGAAAAGAAATTAGAATCATTGAATTTGTCTTTACCTACATTGCCAGGCTCTAAAGGTATTTATAAAAGTTGTTTAACGATAGATAAACTTGTTTACGTTTCTGGACATGTTTCTATCAACACTGACGGCAGTTATATCACTGGCAAATTGGGCGACAATGTAGATGAAGCACAAGGCAAAATAGCCGCACGTCAATGCGGTTTGGCGATGTTGGTGTCGTTGAAAAATCACCTCGGTGATTTGGATAAAATAAAAAGAGTCGTCAAAATACTCGGTATGGTCAATGCCACACCTGACTACGAAAAACAACCCATTGTCATCAATGGTTGCAGCGAATTGTTCGCGGAGTTGTGGGGACAAGACAACGGTTTAGGTGTCAGAAGTGCCGTCGGTATGGGGTCATTACCAAACAATGTCGCCGTAGAAATTGAAGGTATTTTTGAAATTTTTTAAACAAAACCACTATGAATTTGACTGATTTTGACTACAAAATCCAAAATATTGACCAATTAGACACACCTGTCTTGGTCGTTTATCCCGATAGAGTTCAGTATAATATTGATGCCGCTATCAAGATGGTAGGCGATGTGCGGCGTTTGCGCCCGCATATCAAAACGCATAAATCGGCGGTCGTTGCTAAAATGATGATGGATGCGGGTATTACACAATTCAAATGTGCGACGATTGCAGAAGCGGAAATGTTAGGTATGGCTGGCGCAAATGATGTGTTGTTGGCATATCAACCCGTTGGACCAAAACTGCAACGTTTTATCAATGTCATCAAAAAGTTTCCAAATACGAAATATGCTTGTTTAGTGGACAATATTGTTGCGGCACAAGCACAATCCAATGCTTTTGCTGCTCAAAATCTAAACGTACCTGTTTTTATTGACCTCAATATTGGTCAAAACCGAACAGGTATTGCGCCCAATGAAACGGCTGTGGCTTTGTTTTCAGCTTGCAAAAAGATGAAAGGCATTCATATTGTCGGTCTGCATGGCTATGATGGACATTTAAGAAGTCCCGATTTAGCTATCAGAAAGGCAGAATGTGATGCTGCTTTTGACAAATTGAAGGCTGTTGAAGCCGATATACTGAGGGGGGGTATTACGAAAGAACTCATCATCGTCTCAGGTGGTTCGCCGTCTTTTTCGATTCATGCCAAACGCGAAACGGTGCAATGCAGCCCAGGTACTTTCATTTATTGGGACAAAGGCTACAGCGATTTATGCCCAGAACAGCCTTTTAAACCTGCGGCTTTGTTGGTTACAAGGGTCATTTCACTACCCGATGCCACTAAATTATGCCTTGATTTAGGACATAAATCGGTTGCTGCTGAAAATGACATCAGCAAGCGCGTCTATTTTCTAAACGCGCCCGAATTGATCCCCCTCAGTCAAAGCGAGGAACATTTGGTCGTCGAAGCAGGTGAAGGGCATACTTATAAGGTGGGCGATGTGTTGTATGGATTGCCATTTCATATCTGCCCAACGGTGGCTTTATTTGAACGTGTTGTCACTATTGAAAACGGAAAAACCAGCGGCGAATGGCTAACGATAGCAAGAGACAGACGCATCACTTGTTGAGTCAAATGAGGAATTCAACATACATTTACGAAATTTTTAAAATTTCGTAAATGTTGATTATCAAGTATTTAAGTTGACCAAATTCACCATTCACCATT
>JAYTMI010000605.1:0-2281 GCA_043728625.1 Saprospiraceae bacterium
TACATAGACAATTGATTTGAAGCATACACGCTAAACACTTAAAGAACGACACGACCGAAAGCAATTTGCTAACAAAAATTCTAACAGAGACTACGTACACGAACCTCGTTACAGGCGGCATCAAGACAATGGCACAACTTTGACCACAAACACCTCAACTTTCAACGGTCAAGACGACCTTAGTCCTCTCTCCATTGTCCGATATATTGAGTGTATATTTATGTTTATAAATCTTATTCAAAAGCGAAATACGGCGTTTGACTAAATTTAGACCCAATGATTGATGCCCACTGTTGTCCTTTTTTTCCCTTAAAAAGTTTGGCAAGCCGATACCATTGTCGGTTATGGTACAACAGATAGTGTGGTCGCCTGTTTTTTCAAAAACGATAGCAATAACACCCATTTTGCCTTTTGGCAAAGAGGAAACACCGTGTTTGATGGCATTTTCAACAAAAATCTGTAAAAGTAGTGGCGGGAGCATTTTTTGTTGTGCATCTACCCCCTCAGTAATTTTGACAGAAAATGTAAATTTTTCTTCAAAACGGCTCTTTTCAAGAGCCAAATAATCATTCAAATACTGTGCTTCTTGCTCAATACTGATAAAGTCTTCTCGTCCCAAATTCAAAGACGTACGAATGAACCGCGCCAAACGGGGTAGTTGAATTTTAATACTATCAATATCTCTTTTATAAACAAAAGTTAAAATACCATTTAAGGCATTAAAAACAAAATGCGGGTCAATTCGCGCTCGGATAGCCTCCTGCTCCCACTCAAGTTGTCGCCGTTCAATGGCAAGCCGTTCCTCTTTTTGGGTCAGGTCATGTAGTTGTCTGTAAGAGCGCTGACGATTACGCCAGCGGAAAAACTCAAACGAAAACCAAGACACAATGAGCCAGTAGAAAAACAAAGCGATGGGCTTTCGATAAATCGCTGCCGGGGCTTCAAACCGCACCCCAAGAGGTTTGCTCCAGATACCATCGCCACGACTGGCTTCCACTTCAAGTATGTAAGAACCACTATTCAAAGACACCAAGGGCAGTGTAAAATCTTCACGAAGGACAATAGAATCCCTTTTTTCGAGGGCACCATTGCGAAACAGACGGTAACGAAAGTGCATCACTTCACCATTGCAAAAAGCAATCGCCCGAAAGTTGAATTTGATTTCTTTTTCTTGATAAAACCAACCATAACGCAAGGGCAACACCGTATCGGGCTTTGCGAGATACGCCATTGGTTGTGTGAGGCACACGATAGGTATATTTCTTTGAATTTTTAAATCATTGATTTTGAATGAATAAAGCCCTTCATTTGAAGCTATATATAATTTTTCACCATCAAAAAACAAGTCATTGATATAAAGAGAGGGCTTGGCATCTATACCACCATAAATAATGGGATACATCCGCGTTGGGTCAATGGGGTCGAAGGTCAGTCGCGTCACGCCTTTAGCTGTCGCTACAAAAACCGTTTGGTTATCAAATTTCAAAAGCCGATTGCAGCTGTTGCTACTCAAACCGTCTTTTTCTTGCCAGTTTTTTAGGATTTTACCATTTTTCAACAAAAAAACACCATTACCTGTCGTACTACATAACAAGTAATCATCAGGCAATGGGACAATATCGTTTACAGAAGTCTCAAAATTGTCTTTTAAAAAGACTACATCATCATCGTTGGGCTTCAAAAAACAGATGCCTTGAGTACCTCCAAACCACATAACGCCATGAGCATCTTCCGCAACAGCATAGAGTCGAGCATTTGAGTTTTTACAATACAAATGAGAACGAACACGATTGTTAGGTAAGGGTGTTAATTCAGAAATTATGTTTGAGGTAATGTAAATACGCCCGTTTTTGGCAAAATAAATATTTTTAAAAGCAGATGTCGAATTCAAAAAGCCTAAAATATCAAAGTCACCATCGTATTGTTTGTTTTTATCAGGTATTTGCCCTTCGAGAGATAAAAACTCATTAATTTTTGCTTGGCGGCTGTCATACTGAGGGGTCGGTTTTTTAGAGAAATCTGGAAAAAAATTGATCCGATAATTATCCGTTAGCACCCAAAAGTTTCTATCATTCGGAAAAAGAAGGCGTTTGACACGGACATCCCACATGCCATTAATTTTTAATTTACGATAAATCTTAGCCGTTTTTTTATCCCAAAATTGCAAAACATTTGGGTAAGTTGCTATGACGATATCGCCTTTAGTGTTTTGAGATAGCGCTGTAACCTCTTCACTTTCAAGACCTTGTACTTTGTTCATAACGGTAATATTGTCATAATT
>JAYTMI010000606.1:0-14908 GCA_043728625.1 Saprospiraceae bacterium
TGGTCAGGATTTTACTGAAGTGGGTCGTTTAAGTCCTGAAATTGGTCAAAATACTGAGGGGGTGCAAATGCAAGAATTTGACATTTTGAGCACTGGCAAAGCGCGGTATGTGAAAATTGTTGCCAAACCGCTTGCGCCCATTCCAGCTTGGCACAAAGGCACCCTCAGTAGCCGTAGCTATTCGGTCGTTTGCGATGCGTGTTTTAGAAAAAATCTATCAAAAAGTACCTGTTTTGAAGGAAGAAGTGCGGCTGACGATTGAGGATTTGTTACAGTATGAGACAGCTCCTGCTTTTACATCGGCGGCAAGCGATGTTTTGAAGAGAATATGAATTACGAGTAAACTTCAAATAATAATATGACAAAAGCGTTTTTTTTTACACCTTTCATAAAATAACAATCTAATGCTCAATCCACTTTTTACACAACATTTTAAAGATTCACCAACCTTAGCCATCAACGAACGTGTAAAAGATATGTGGGCGCAAGGACAAACAGTTTTTCATCTCGGTTTTGGCGAGTCTCGTTTTCCTGTTCATCCTTTGTTGCAAGAGGCTTTGGTGCGAAATGTACATCGCAAAGAGTACTTGCCGACGCATGGTTTGCCCGCTTTGCGGACAGCTGTTGCGCAGTTTTATGAAAAGATATTTGACATCCCATGTACAAGTGCACAAGTGACGATAGCACCAGGCAGTAAGCTACTGTTGTATGCCGTTCAGATGATTTTAGATGGAGCTTTGTTGTTGCCTACGCCTTCGTGGGTATCGTATCAGCCGCAGGCTATGATGCTTGGAAAAGAGGCTTTTTGGATAGCTTCTGATGCAGAAAACGGTTATCGTTTGACATTGGAAAACATCAAAAAAGCATGGTCAGTAGCACAAAAAAAAGGACATAGATGCGGTTTATTGCTCCTAAACAGCCCTAACAATCCAACAGGGACGATGATAGACACCGATGTTTTGAAAGAAATAGCGGTGTATTGTCGTCAAAAAAACATCATTGTTTTGAGTGATGAGATTTATGGTATGGTGACTTTTGAAGGACACAAACAACGGTCTATCGCCGAATTTTATCCCGAAGGAACGATTATTTTTAGCGGTGTCAGTAAGAATCTATCACTGGGCGGTTGGCGTATGGGCTATGCTATTTTGCCTAAAAATATGTCCGAAGCAACAAAGATATTAGGCACTGTGGCAAGCGAAACTTGGTCGGCAGTGGCGGCACCAGTTCAGTGGGCACTGTCAGAAGTGTTTTATACTGAGGGGGTCTTGGATTATGTCAAAGAAATGGCGACGATTCATGGATTGCGTTCAAACCATATTTGGGCAGGTTTGACGGAGCAAGGTGTCCTTTGTCCGAAGCCGCAAGGGGCGTTTTATTTGTTTCCAAATTTCGATTTTTTGAACGAAAGTTTGGCTCAAAAAGGCATAAAAACGTCTGACGATTTAGCCATTTATTTACTCAATAATTATCAAATAGCGACATTGCCAGGCAGTGCTTTTGGGTGTCCGCCTACGATGTTAAGCTTGCGTTTGTCGTCGAGTTTTTTAGATATGGAAACCGATGAACAAGCGCAAAATGTTTTGGATTTGTTTAGAAGCAAGGGTGCAACGGATTTTGTTGCACATTTACCGCATTTGAAAGCGGCAATGAAGCGGTTTGGTGATTTTATTAAAGCGCATCTGTAGGGGAAGTGTTCAAAAACATAAAAGCCATTCCAATTTTCATCGGAATGGCTTTTCTATTTTTAATCTAAAACCACTATGTTTAGATTATTTTATGTCTAAGCGCAATGCAGCATAAAGGTAACGACCACCAAAACCGAATTGCGAAACGTTACGGCTATAAATGAAACGACCGTCAGATGTATTACCCAAATTTTTCATTTTGTCTGGATACACATCAAAAAGGTTGTTCGCACCCAAAGTGAGGGTAACTGTTTTATATTTATAACTTAAAGTCGCATCTGTGATGGTCTTAGGTGAAAAAGTTTCGTCAATAGCTGTGTTAGTATTATCCCAAACTGCGACTTCACCAAATTGCGTTGCACGTACATTAGCCGTAAAGCCTTTGATACGATAAGCGACTGAAAAAGCAATTTTTTGGCGGGGTTGACCCACAACTATACGCGACTCTTCCAAACGGCTAAAGAATGTTTTACCGAATTGGTCAGCAGGTAATTTATCCGTTGTTTTTGGCGCACCATCCAATTCGTTTTTAGTAAAATTCGCAGCCGCTGTCACATCCAAAGTACCATTGCCCAATTTAGGACTTCCGCCAAAAACGATGTCAATACCTTTAGTTTTAGTATTAATCGCATTCGTAAAGAAGGCAACTTGCGTCACATCGGCTGCTGCACCACCTGCTGTCAAAAGCGAATTAATTAAGGAATTGCTACGTGACATATTGCCTGTAATAACGATACGGTCTTTGATATTGATTTGATAAGCATCAACCGTTAAGCTGAAAATTGAAGCAAATTTTGATGTTACACCAAAACTTACACTCGTTGATTTTTCAGCTTCCAAAGAAGGAATACCCAATGCTTTGGCAATTTCGCTGTCGTTACGGTAAGTACCGACATTGTTAGGCGTTGTAACACCATTAGCCACCACAAATTGAGTACTTGTATTGCTGAAATAACGCTGATGTACTGAGGGGGCACGGAAACCATTGCTGATAGCTCCACGAAGGACAAATTCATCGGCAAATTTGTAACGCGCCGCCAATTTAGCCGCAGCATTTGCGCCAAAATCACTGTAATTTTCAACGCGTGCAGCGATGTCAACAAGGAATTTGTCAGTGACATCTGATTCTAAATCAACATAAGCACCCATGACTGTACGGCTTTTGTTGATAGCATTTGCAGGTTGGAAACCTGGGAATACTTGCGAACCACCAACACGCAACGGCTTAGCATTCAAGTCATAGTTTTTCCATGAAGCGTCTTCACCCGCTTCGATTTGGAAATTATCAAGTCTAAATTCTGCACCAAAAGCTAAGTTTAAGGTCTTAACAGCAGGCACATTCAATCCTTTCGACATATCGAAATTGGTCGTGTTTTGAGCAAATTTTTGCGTACCAGCATAAAATTCAGTTGGCGCAGATTTTCCTAATGCAAATTGAGACGCATTGTTTGAGTTTTTGATGTCGTAACGGAAACTGTTTGAACCGAAGACATTACTCAAATCCCAACGCCAGCCGCTTTCCATAGTGCCTTTGACACCTACTAAGGCTGAATAATCATTGATATTGGAATGGATTTCAGGTAAGAAACCATTTGGATATAATTCAGGAATAACCTGAGTCACTTGTTTCGGATAGCGGTAAAAACCTTTACCCGAACCTTTACGGTTTGAAGCACCCGCATTCACATAAAATTCTTTATTTGTACCAAAAGGCATACTGAAATTCACAAAACCTAAGAGATTACGCGAAGATGCATTACCCACTTGCATATTGAAAGTACGGTCAAAACCGCCTTTTGAAGCGATAATAGAATCATCAATTGCCTTAGTTGTATTGTAAACAGTACCTAAGAAGTCACCCGTACGGTTTGATGCCTTACGGTCACGAAATTCAACAGCAAACGACAATTTACCTTTTCCAACTGCCAAGCCATGATAAGCACTGAGCTGAAGCATGTCGCCATCAGTCATTTTACGCTTGTCTGTTTTACCAAAAATCGGCTCATATTGCGTGTTGTAGCTGCCAAGATGTCCAGCAACGCTTGTACCAGGCGCATCTTTCATCACAACGTTGATAACACCTGCAATCGCATCAGAACCATATTGAGACGCTGCACCATCGCGCAACACCTCCAAACGGTCAATCGCCGCAGCAGGAATTGCGTTCATGTCTGTACCGACTGAACCACGTCCAATCGTACCATTGATATTGATAAGTGCTTGATTATGACGGCGTTTGCCATTCAAAAGCGTCAAAACTTGATCTGGACCTAAGCCACGCAAGGTTGAAGGGTCAATGTGGTCAGTACCGTCCGCCACTGTTTGACGACCAGAGTTGAAAGAAGGCACAACATAGTGCAACATTTGAGTTGGTTCTGTTTGACCTGTTGCTTGCAATTCTTTCGATGTCAAAACGTCAACAGGTGCCGTTGTTTCAGTTTTTGTCCGTGCAGCAGTCGAGCGCGAGCCGACGACGACCAAACTGTTCAAACTTGTACCTTCATCTAAGATAACGTCTATTGTTGATGCGTCACCAACTGTCACTTCTTTTGTCGCATAACCGACATAGCTGATTCTTAAAGTTTTAGCCGTAGCGGGTACTGCGAGTGAATATTGACCATTAAAGTCTGTTAAAGCACCTGTTGTCGTTCCAATAATGACGATGGACGCACCAACAAGTGGCTCGCCATTAGAGTCATTAATTTTGCCCGATATGGTGCGTTGGGCATTGAGCTGTACACATGCAAAATGCATAAACAGCGAGAAACTGATTTTTAGTAGAATTTTCATACATTAATTTAGTTTAAAATAAATAATAATTGGAATAAAAAGAGAAGTAAGGTTTTGTTAGTTGAGTGCGTTCTTTTGTTGTTTCTTAAAAATGCAAATTTAAGAATAAAATTTTATAAAATCATTACCCAGAACAATTATCGTAAAGTATTTATCGTGTTAACAATTATTTCATTCTATTTCAGAAAAATGAATTTTCATTTTATTTTTGTCTATTTGGGGTCATTCAAATACTTTTAAAGCGCTCAATTATATAGCATTTGCAACCAAAAATATAATTTTATCAAGTTTTACAAATATCAAAAAATCAATACACTTTGAAATAGAATTCAAATGCTTAAAATTGAAAACTTTCTTCCCCCCTCAGTAACCCTTTATTATTAGATAATAAATTCTAAATTTGTCACTCATTTTTTTGAATATTTATCACAATACCCTTACACAACTACATTTTATGAAAAACAATTTAATTATGAAAACCGTTGCCATAGCCATCGTCTATTTTCTTTTGCGATTTATGGGCGGCAGTTTTGGTCAAATCATTTTATATCCTATTACTTTACTCGTCACTTTCCTTCATGAATTTGGTCATGCTATCGGTGCAGCCCTAACAGGCGGCAGTATCAAAGGTATGCAAATCAATACCGACGGTAGTGGTATGACAACAACGTTGGGTGGAAACAGATCTATTACGCTGTTAGGCGGCTATATTGGTTCGGCTTTATTTGGCAATTTACTGTTTTATATTGGTGCAAAATTGGATAAATACCACCGCGTCACCCTCGTTTTTCTAGGCGGCTTAATGGTTTTTGCCAGTATATTTTGGTATGATTCGTGGCTTTCTACCTTGATTTTAGTCATTTATGGTGCCCTTTTGTATATCATCGCTCGCCATGCAGAATGGGTCAGTTGGGCATTGATGTTCTTTGGTATTGCCTCAACTTTATATATTATCCAAGACTTCAACTTTGGTCCTACATCGGATTTAATGCAATTTGAAAGCACGGTAGGCATATTTCCAGCAATTATTTGGAAATATATTTGGTTGGCTGCCGTCTTAGCGATGTTTTACTACAATATTCGTTTGATACTCGGACGCAAGCCCTTGAAATCGCTAAAATGGTAAGAGATGAAAAACCTTTTAACAATCAGAGTATTGACCACAGCCGTCATCTTTCTGTTTATCAATAAACTGAACGCTACCCTTTTAGACCCCCTCAGTATTTTCGCTTCTATTTTACATGAGTTGGGTCATTCGGTCGGTGCAGTCCTAAGCAACGGTGAGGTATCGGGCTTCACCCTTGCGCCTGATTGTCCATGTTTATATGCCTGTACAAGGGGCGGGAGTCCGTTTTTGATATTGTTGGGTGGCAATATATTCTCAATATCAGCCGCTTTTCTGTTTGTTTATATCGGTCGAATTGTCAGCAAAATGCCCGAATTTGTCATATCCACCTTGGTACTTTTGTCTTTATTGATGCTTTTAACCGTAAAATTGATAGACGAGGAAAGAATTCTTTCTAATGTGCAAGTCGGCATTTATGTTTTACTTTTCATCATATTCATGTTGCTCAAGTCAGGTTGGGCAGGTACGTTTCTCATTGTTTTTGGTTTTTTAAATTTAATACAGATTGTCAAAGACATTATGACAGGAGGTGTTTTATCAGATGTTAGTCGCTATGCTCACATATTCCCAAATATTCCTCCTTTTGTTATAGTCTCATTATGGTTAGGCATCGTTGGGTACGTCAGCTTCGTTTTGCTTATTCAAGTTTCAGAAACCAGAGTCAAATGGATTGAGGGCAAACGTTTTTTTAATAACCTTGATTTTGAGAAAATACTGCTCTTTTTATCCATTTTACCAAACATGGTAGGCTTTGCATTTGACCAATTACTTGAATTTTTGATCATAGAGTTTACAGCTATATTCAATGGTATTCGCCGCTTCTTCTCTATTTAAGAAACCCGTAATTTTCACAGTTTTCCCTTCTAAAACAGTATAATTTTCAAAAAAATCTTTCAATTCTGACTTCAAACTTTCCGACAAATCCGATACATCAAAAATGCCAGATACTGAGGGGTCATTTTCGGCAACCGCCAAAATTTTATCGTCTTCAACATCTTGGTCAATCATCCGCATCACCCCAATCACACGACAAGATACCAATGTCAAAGGCACAACAGTCACTTGCATCAAAACCATAATATCCAAAGGATCGCCATCGTCAAACAAAGTCTGTGGAATAATGCCATAATGCAAGGGATACATCATTGACCCCCTCAGTACACGGTCGAGTTTTATCAAACCAGAGTCCTTATCAATCTCATATTTTGCTCGAGAACCTTTCGGAATTTCAATAATCGCATTGACTATGGAAGGGGGCGTTTTGCCCACATGTACATCATGCCAAGGGTGTTTCATCATCATTTTTAATTTTTTCGAGCTTCTCTTTTTTTCCTTTCACCTTCACGTTTGGCGTATTCTTTACGAAATTTTGCGGCTTTCTTTTCGGCTTCTTCTTTTGCTACTCGTTCTTCTGCTTTGCGTTTAGCTTCTCGTTTTTTGTAGGCTTCAGACGAAGAGAGGTTGCTTGATTCTTTTTTGGCTGCTTCGCGTTTTCGGTCAGCTTCAGCTTCACGTTTTTTATCGGCGGCAGCTTCTTCTTTTTTGCGTTCCGTTTCTTTATCGGCAGCTTCTTGTTTCTTTTTTTCTTCTGCTTTTTGAATTGAATCTAAGGGATTGCTCGCTAAATTGGTTGCAGAAGCCGACACAGTAGGCGTATTTGTTACATTCGCAATCACTTGGGCATCTTTATTTACTTTTTCAGTCGCACCTTCCTTAACCAAAGTGAGCCATTGGTCTTTTCCCTTATAACTCATTTGCAACACCAAAGTATCGTCTTCAAGAGATTGAATCAAAACAGCCTTTTCAGGTGCTTTTTCACGCATTTTATCCTGAGTGAAAAGGAAATTTTTACGGATGTGATAATTGCCTTCTTCGTTAATATTGAGTGTTGAATGGAAAATGTACTTGCCATTGGACTTAAATTCAATGTCCACCAACTCTGTTTGAATCGGTACGACATTGTCGCATTCCATTAATTGTAATGCTTGCCATTTACCAACAATGCGCCTTTCATTTTCGGTTTTACAGCCGACTAAAAGAAATAGTGCTGTTCCTAAAAATAATGTCTTTCTCATGTTCAGAATAAAATAGTGTGTGTCCCTTGTATGACGTTATTTGTTTTATAAAAAGTCCACAAAGGTAAATAAGATTTTTGAATTATTTAGCTGACACAAATTTCACGAATTTCACGAATTTCACGAATAAATTTTTTACAAATCTCCTTTATTTACAAAGGCTGTTTTTAGTAAAATGAATGAAATAAAACCCATCATTTTGAATCATAAAGCAGTGTAAAACAATACTTAAAAAATTCATCATTTATCATTCATCATTTCCTTAGGTGTTCCTTACTTTTTATCAAAATTCGTAATTGTTACTTGTTATTCGTAAATTTGCGCCGTAATATCAAAAACGCATCAAAATAACCGATTATCCCAACACACAATATCCGAATAACGAATAATTAAATGGTAAAAATAGGCAACGTCGAAATAGGCAAATTCCCTCTCCTACTCGCTCCCATGGAAGACGTGAGTGACCCACCTTTCCGCGCTTTGTGCAAGGAATTGGGCGCAGATATGATGTACACCGAGTTTATTTCAAGCGACGGATTGATACATGATGCCGAAAAAAGCCTTAAAAAACTCGATATTTTCGACTACGAAAGACCCATTGGCATACAATATTTTGGCGGTCAATTGGACTCAATGATACGGGCTGCGGCTATGGTTGAAGCGGCAAACCCTGATGTAATTGACATCAATTACGGTTGTCCAGTGGCAAAAGTCGCTTGCAAAATGGCAGGTGCGGGCTTACTTCAAGACATTCCTAAAATGATAGAATTGACGGCAGCGGTTGTCAAATCTACTTCAAAACCTGTTACTGTTAAAACGCGTTTGGGTTGGGATGATACGACGATTAACATTGTTGAAGTTGCAGAGCGATTACAAGACGTTGGCATTCAAGCACTTACAATACACGCGCGTACCCGAAAACAGATGTACAAAGGTGAAGCCGATTGGTCATGGATTTCTAAAGTCAGAAACAATCCACGTATGAACATTCCGATTTTTGGCAACGGCGACATTGACAGTCCTCAAAAAGCCCTCGAATACCGCAACCGCTACGATGTGGACGGTATGATGATTGGTCGTGCTGCCATCGGTTACCCTTGGATTTTCAGAGAAATCAAGCACTTTTTTGCCACAGGCGAACTCATTGCTCCCCCCTCAGTATCTGAACGTGTTGAAGCTGTTCGCAAACATCTGCACCGTGCCATCGAATGGAAAGGTGAGAAATTAGGTTTGTGGGAAACCCGACAACATTACACCAATTATTTCAGAGGTTTGCCTAATATCAAACCGTTCAGAATGAGGTTGGTGACACTCAACGATGCCCCCTCAGTATTTCAAGTTTTAGATGAGATTGAAGAGCATTATTCAGAGGTGTTTGAGATGGTTTGATTTTAAAAACCACGCGGATTACTCAATTTCACCTCCTTCGTCTTCAAATCATACCGCATCAAAACCTCGAAACTACCATACGAAAATTGACCAATTTGAGATAAAATCCAATCATAAGCACCACCTAAAGCCATACGGTCGCTCATTTGCAAGATAAAAGTCATAGAAGCCGATTCTCCAATGCCCACAAGGTTTGTCCGTCCAGCCCGATAGGAAATGCCCAATGTCATTTTCTCTTTTACAGTGGCACTAAGGTTCGATTCTATATTCCACGGCGCATTTTTGACGTATTTAAACATAAGCTGTGGCTTTAATGTGATACCTTCTCCCGCCTGAAAGGCTAAACCACCCATGAGGTAAAAATGAGCCGATTCCACAGCCGTCACAGGAGAATATGGATTGATACCAATGACATTCGGCAAATAAAAAGGCACACTCAAACCAAAATAAGATTCCCTATAAGTCACCAAAGTACCAAAGCCGACATTCTCAAAATACCTTGTGGACAATCGTGGCGGAATAGAACGGTCAGCTTGCAGCACCAAAATATCGTCAGCTTGGTCGAAACGGGTTGTAAAACGACGCAAAGAGCCTTGTAAACCCATTCGGACAGCAAAATTGCCTGTTTTTATGACACTATATGACAAAGCCAAAGTTCCTGTTTGTGTTTGAATATAACCTGCTCGATTGTTGGTTAACCCCGTACTCACACCAAAACGTCTTGATTGAAAAGCAGGTGTACTGATATGTATGGATTGAAAAGTCGGCGCACCCTTAAAACCCAACCATTGGGAACGATGATGGAGCAAAACAGTCGGCAAATCCCGATAACCCGCCGCTGCTGGATTGACTCCCCAAGGGTTGTACATAAACAGCGTCATGTTGCATTCTTGCTGTGCGACGACCCCCTCAGTATATCCGCTAAAAAAGAGCAATATGCAGAAAAACTTTATGCTAAAAAAATTGATTCTCATTCACTTATGCTGTTTTGAGTTACTCAAAATTCATCGAAAAATAGTCACAAAACCACGTTGTGTTACAGACCGAGTGTTCAATCGAAAAATATAATAGTATGTGCCATCAGGCAACGGCAGCCCTTTCGT
Organism: Saprospiraceae bacterium; assembly: GCA_043728625.1. Classification (GTDB taxonomy): domain Bacteria; phylum Bacteroidota; class Bacteroidia; order Chitinophagales; family Saprospiraceae; genus JAAFJT01. The sequence goes on from JAYTMI010000606.1 coordinate 10,172, forward strand.
ATCGCCCCGCCAAGTATTTGTATAAGGTTTGGCATACAAAATGCGTTCCCCCCATTGTGTAAAAATCCACAATTCACTCTCATTTGTATGGTCTTTGGCAATGCACGGAATGACAAACTCATCATTTTGTCCATCATCATTAGGTGTGATAGCAGAAGGAATGATGCACGTATCCTGTGCAAAAGTAGGTTGAGCCGCTTGTAGTGTCCCATAAAAAGCGCAAAAAAGAAATGTACAAAAAAGATATTTCATGGGTAGCACTATTTGTTTAGATCTTAGTATGCTTAACAATACGGTTTTATAGTAAAATTAGATTCAAAATTAACTTCACAATCAGAAAAAAGGCGTGTAATTCTCGACATTGGGCTATTATTAACGTTGTGACGTACCAAAAAACTTTGATTTCGTGCGCAAAGAATCCAATGTCTTCGCATCTTTAAAAGAGGCTCTTTGCTCGTTAGACACATTAATTTCAACAATATTAAATTGTTCATAAATCACCGGGTCAACAAAACGGCGTTCACCTGTCCGAGTATTCGTAATCGCTAAAATATCTCGATTTTTGTTGAAAGGAGATCCGCCACCCAGTGAGTGAATCGCATCTTGTAAATTCACGCCATTTCGAGTCCTTTCAGCAATAAATTGACTACAATCATAGGATTCTGAAAAACGGTAACGCTTCATGAGATACGTGCAAACAGCCTTGAAAAATGCTGCATAACCTTCACTATTCGCCTCTCCCATTTTCAAAATACGGAGGGGGTCTGTTTTCAAAGTTGGCTCACTTTTGAAAGTCAAAGCATCGGCAGTTACTTTAAGCGAAACATGAATTATTTTGTCAATATTATTGAATTGACGGTCATAAACGTCTGGATGTGTCAAAATGAAACGCTCAAAATGCGCATCGAGAAGCGTATCCGTCACACGCTCTGACCCTATGCGATAAACCACCGAAGAACGGTAGATGTTTTGGCGAAACAGAAAGCACATAATCAATACGACAAGTATTAAGATACGCCTATCTGGCAACCTCTGATTATTTCTTTTAAAATCCTTAGATTTTGACATTTGTAAGTTGTTGTCATTAAGCGACTTAAAATTAGTACAGTTTTTGTATTTAAAAATAAAATAACTTAATATTTATTTTTACATAAAATAATTTGTTTCAAATAATACGCACTAAAAACTAAAAGTGGTATATTTACTCCACAATTAAAAGGAAAAAATATGTTTATACTGAGGGAGCTGTCAAAGCTCGACTATCGTTACATCTACGTTTTAGGCAATTCACGCTACTTATTTCGCTACAAAATAGGCATCGCAAAAAGTGTCGAAAACAGAACAAAAGGCATCGAAAACACACTACGCGGCTACACTTATGAGATTTTTGCCGCCAAATTTTTTTTTGCACGCAACATCGAACAGTTTCTACACACCGTTTACAGCCCGCTTAATGCACGCATGAAAGGAAGTGGTAAAACGGAGTGGTTTTGGATGGTGCTGCCAATTTCACCAACAATTGTTTTAGCAGCCTTGTGGATAGTACAGTGGATTTTTATACCGATATTTATATCTGCTTTGGCTTATATTTTTTTGAATCGGGGTATTTTGATAGAAGTTTTATCAGAAGGCATGCCTGTCTAAAGTCAGCCATTTTTTCCTATCCCAATCGAAATGTTCGGCATTATTCATCTTTTTTTTGTAGTCGTACATAGAACTTTGGGCGTAGGCATGACCTGGATAGTGGTATTTTTTATGATTAGACAAGCCATGTTGGATTTCACAAAGCAGTGTAAAAGTGCCTAAGCTGCGTTTCATTTCAGTAGGGTCATAAAACGCCGTTGTACTGTATTGCAAATGGGGTGTTATATCAAAAAAACTACATGCCACAAGGCGGTCATACTTATAAAGGCAGACTTCATACATCGGAAAAGGTTTATGGTCGTCTGAAACCCACGTATATAGGCTCGCTAAACGATTGAACCTATGGGCATACCAAGCATCAAATAAAGCTATTTTTTCATCTGTAATGACTGCAGGGCGAAACACTCTAACCAAATCGGCATTGCGTCTAATAATAAGGCGTTGACTTTTAGTGAAAACAAAATCGGGTGACAACCGATAACGAATGGGCATCAATTGCATGGTCATCACCACTTCATCAAAAACAAAAGGAACGGTATAATAGTCGAAGCGGCGGCGAAAGAAGTTCTCTCCTACCCTATCCCAGCCGCTTAACAGGAGTTTTTCCCAATCGGTCAGCGATAATTGCTCGCGATTTAATTTTTCGTTGATGTCGTTAGTCATGCAAATATTTTCTTATTTCATAGATTATACTGAGAGGGTGCATTCAATGTTTCTCTTATGACTTAAATTAGTCGTTTTTCATCATCGTTTTGAACGTAAAAATAGGGAATTTTAGACATGAAAAAGCATTTTTTAAAGCGGATTTATACAAACAAAAAAGCCCTTGCAAACGAACTGTTCACAAGGACTTTTATTTTTTCGTACCCCGGGCGGGACTCGAACCCGCACGAGCGTGAGCTCACAGGATTTTAAGTCCTGCGTGTCTACCATTCCACCACCAGGGCAAGTACGAATTGCAAATATAGAATAAGTTACCACCAACGCAAAAAAAAAGCCATCTGAAAAGATGGCTACCAACTAATTAGTTGTGGAAACTGAGCGGAAAACGAGACTCGAACTCGCGACCCCGACCTTGGCAAGGTCGTGCTCTACCAACTGAGCTACTTCCGCTTTTTTTACTCTTCATTAACGCTTTTGTTAATTGCGATGCAAATATAGAACATTTGAAAATGACTAACCAAACTTTTTAAAAATTATTTTCTGAAAAAGATTTCAACTTTTCAATAATTCATTGATAATGAAGCATTTGCATCAGAAAAAAATTAAAAAAAGAATCGGGACAGTTATCCTTCAAATGCCTTTGTCAATTCCTCTTTATCGTCAAAAGGATGCTTAACGCCATTGATTTCTTGATATTTCTCATGCCCTTTGCCTGCTAAGAGTATAATATCACCCCGTTGCGCCAATTTAACGGCTGTGCGAATCGCTTGCCGACGGTCAGGGATTTCTAAGACCTTTGACATGTCTTTCGCAGTAATATCAACCTTCATTTGCTCGATGATACTGAGGGGGTCTTCTGAACGCGGATTATCGGATGTTAGAATCAAAGTATCGCTCATGGTTGCACCTATTTTGCCCATGATGCGCCTTTTGTCAGGGTCTCTATCGCCACCAGCCCCTGTGAGCGTAATAATTTTTTGATTGTCCTTGCGGAAATGGCGAATGGTTTCCAGTACATTTTCCAAAGCATCGGGCGTGTGTGCGTAATCAACAATGCCTACGACATCTTTTTGGACATCATGTATATAATCAAAACGTCCTTCCGCACCTTTAAGATTTGACAAAATCGTCAACACTTCCAATTTATCGGCACCCATTAAAATCGCCGTAGCATAAACGGCTAAGAGGTTATAAGCATTAAATTCACCAATCATACGCGCATAAAAATCATGTCCGTCCATATCAAGGTGTAAACCCAATAAACCATTTTCTATAATTTTAGCTTTGAAATCAGCGACTTTTCTTAGAGCATAACTGTATTTTTGAGCTTTTGTGTTTTGCAACATGAATTTCCCGTTACGGTCATCATGGTTTGTCAAAGCAAAAGCGGTTTTGGGTAGATGGTCAAATAATAGTTTTTTCGCATCGCGATAACTCTCAAAGGTCTTATGATAATCGAGGTGGTCGTGCGTGATATTAGAAAAAACACCACCTGCAAATTGAATACCCGCTACCCTATTTTGCGCCAAAGCATGGCTCGAAACTTCCATAAAAACAAAAGTACACCCCCCAGTAATCATATCAAAAAACAACTTTTGAAGCGCCATTTGGTCAGGCGTTGTATGCGTTGAAGGCAATATTTTGCCCGCTACACGATACTCAACCGTTGAGACCAAGCCGCATTTATAGCCCAAACCTGTAAACAAATCGTAAAGCAAAGTCGCTGTCGAAGTCTTACCATTCGTACCTGTAATGCCTATAACTTTAATGTTTTCTGTCGGATTATCATAAAAATTAGCCGCCATTACACCTAAAGCTGCCGCCGCATCAGCGACTTTCACAAAAGTCATATCTGTTATCAGTTCAGGAATTTCTTCACAAACAATGGCTTTTGCACCGCTTTCAATGGCTTTTTGGATAAAATGATGACCGTCCACTTGCGTACCACGAACCGCCACAAAAAGGCAATCGGCTTCTACTTTTCGGCTATCAAAAACGACTTTAGAGATGTCTTGGTTCATATTGCCGCGACTGTCGAGTATTTTAATACCCCTCAGTATATGCGTTAAATGCTTCATTTTTTAGTCTAATTTTATTGAAATCACATTGCCTGGATAAGCCACTATACCTGGATTTAGGGATTGCGCGACCACTTTACCATAACCGCTAAACGAGACGCGCAAACCGCGATTTTCAAGCAAATATAACGCATCTTTCAACCCCATGCCGACTACCGAAGGCACTTGTTTACGGTTCCCAACATTGCGTGGCAAGACGTTCAACGTATCATTTCTCGGTCTCAAAGCCGACCAATCATCCTCTTTTATGCCGCCGATTTCGTGTTTTAAACCCACATTTTGTAGCATTCTCAACAAATCGCCTTTAAAACCAACGTCGTCAGGTAGAAAAGCAGGCGATGCCACAGGTTTT
>JAYTMI010000607.1:0-3162 GCA_043728625.1 Saprospiraceae bacterium
ACGCGGTCCGATGTTTGGCGGTGGCACTGCACCAGAGGCAACAATGGTTGTGAAAGCGCCACCTTTGATGCTTTTTTCGCATTTATAAGTGGTTTTCAAGTTCTGTTTGCCAAGGCGAATGTTGAAGAACGTCGTCGAGTCTTCATTGATTTTCGTGAACGTGAAGCGATACGTGATGTCATCACCAACTGTTGACGCATCGTTTTTGATATGCACTTCGTAGCGAATGTTTTCGCCAAAAGATGCATAGTTGGGTCCACCTTGTGGCAATTGCAAAGGAATGTAATTCGCAATAATGGTCACGGTGTTTGTATCGTCTGGACTGCGGAAGGCGTACAAATCAGTGTTGTCTGCCAATGGATCGTTTGAAATCATGGGTGCTTCGCGGTGACTTGAAGCCTCCAGATAATGGGGGTTCATCTCAAAAAGACAAACAGAGGTGACGACTATCAAGGCGACACACGCCTTGATGATGAAAAGTGAATTTTTTTTCATTATACTATTTTTATTAGTTAATAAGAAACACTCATTGAGCAGAAGTTAATGATTTAAATTTGTTTAAAAGAGTCTGTGTTTAATAAGCTTATTCATGAATTGCGCTGTATGGTTCTATTTACGAAGAATAATCACGGGCGGTTTTCAGGTTAGTAAATATAATGTATTTTAATTGTATCTTTCTTTAGTCAAAATACTGAGGGGTCTCTTTCCAGCGAAAGAGACCCCTCAGTATTTTACTCATTTTCCATAAAAAAACAAGCCGATACTGAGGGGTCTCTGTATCGGCTTATTTTTTATATCGAATAGTTGTTGAGACTAAACTTTCTCTTTCAAAGTCTTCTTCTTATCCCCCGATGTTGTTTCAGGTTTGTATTCTGAAAGGTCGAGGTTTTTAGACAAGTCCATCATCACTGGTGCAGCGATGAAGATTGAAGAATAAGTACCCGCTAACATACCGACGAACAAGGCAAAGGCAAAACCTTTGATACCTGCACCACCGACAATGAAGAGGATGAACGTCACAATCAAAACCGTCAATGACGTAATGATGGTACGGCTCATCGTCGAGTTGATACCGTCGTTGATGACTTGCGCCATAGGCTTATTCGTGTATTTACGCATATACTCACGAATACGGTCATAAACGATAACGGTGTCATTGACGGAATAACCAATGATGGTCAGCAATGCAGCAATAAAGTCTTGATTGATTTCCATGCTCCATGGCACAATGCCATGTAATAATGTAAACAAAGAAACTGTAATCAAAACGTCGTGTAAAGCCGCAATAACCAAACCGACAGAGTATTGCCAACGGTTGAAACGAATAAAGATATAAGCACCAATGATGAGTACACCAAACAACGTTGTCAACAAAGAGCTGCGTTTGATGTCGTCCGCAACTGTTGGACCTACTTTTACAGAAGACTTGATATGTGTCGTGCTGGCATCGTGGGCTTTGAATTTTTCCATTTCAAGGTTGCCACCAACCAACGAATTAACGCCTTCGTGCAGTTTTGTCAATACTTTTTCTTGAGCATCAGCTGTTGTTTCCTTGCTCATGTAAGCGGTTGTAATATCGAATGTATTGTCCGTATTAACTGCTTTTACAACAGTTGATTGACCTTCAAATGATTTAGTCAATACCTCACGTACTTGCTCTGCAGATACTGCACGGTCAAAAGCAACCTCGTATTTGTAACCACCTGTAAAGTCAACACCCAATTCAAAACCACGTGTAAAGAAACTGACGATACCTGCAATAACAATAACCGTAGAGAAAGCATACGCTTTAAGGCGTAACTTCATCCAGTCCCAATGAATATTTTTGAATGCGCCTTCGCTGAATTTTGCGAAGAAACGGATTTCATTACCTCTTCCTGTCCACCAATCAACTATTAAGCGGCTCACTAAGATGGCAGTGAAAAGCGTAAAGACAACACCAATTGCCAAGACAACACCGAAACCTTTGATGGCACCGATACCTTGCCAAATCAACACCAACGATGTCAACAAAGCCGTAACGTGACCGTCAATAACGGCAGACATGGAATGTTTGAAACCTTCAGATATGGCGAGCATCGTTGATTTGCCTTCTGCTAGTTCTTCACGAATACGTTCATAAATGATAACGTTTGCGTCAACCGCCATCGCCATCGTCAAAACGATACCCGCAATGCCCGGAAGGGTCAAAACAGTACCGTAAGAAGTTAAGGAACCAACGATAAAGAATAAGTTAGCAAACAAGGCAATAATTGAAATAAATCCACCTGTACTATAATAGATGACCATAAAAAGCAAAATAGACAAGAAAGACAAGCCTAAAGCCATCACAGAGTTGCGGATATTTTCAGCACCCAAAGATGGTCCAACTGTATTTTCTTGAATAATTTCAGCCTTAGCTGGCAATTTACCTACTTGAAGAATAGACGCTAAGTCTTGCGCCTCTTGAACCGTATAGTTACCTGTAATAGAAGAACGACCTTCCAAAATAGGGCTGATAACGCGCGGCGCAGAAACCACATCATTGTCCAATACAATAGCGACTTCACGATTATTGTCACGCGCGCATTGGCTTGTCAATTGCCCCCAAGCAGCTGCACCTTGTGCATCCATTTGAAGCGAAACTTCCATGCCACTACCGCCTTTTTCAGTGCTGTTCGCACGTGCATCCGTCACACGTCCACCATCGAGGGCAGGACCATCTTTGCCAACCGATTTTTTAAGGGCGTACAATTCATATTGACCTGTTGACTTTCCAGTTTGGTCAACAACAGCATCTTTTGACCAAGCAAATTTCAGATCGTTTGGAAATTTAGATGCCACTTCTGGCTTTGCCAAATACTCTGAAATTTGATTTCTTTTATTTTTATCGGCTGAACCAATCACCGCAGGAGACATTGTTCCTGGATTAGGTTGCAAAAGCGTCAACAAAGGGCCACCCAAGTTAGACAGCGTCGAAGTCGTATCTTTTGACAACGAATCTGTTTTGATACCTTGTTGTATTGCCTTCAAAGTATTGTCCGCCTCTTGCAAAGCTGCCATTATACCATTGTCAGATGCCCGATAGACTTCCCAGAACTCCAAATTCGCTGCACTTGTTAACAAGCCACGCGCACGTTCAGGGTTTTCAATACCTGGCAACTCCACGATGATAATATCGCG
>JAYTMI010000608.1:0-2216 GCA_043728625.1 Saprospiraceae bacterium
AGAAGGTTTGCGCATGGGTGTTGAGATTTTCCACGCCTTGAAAGGTGTTTTGAAAAAGAAAGGTTATTCAACAAACGTGGGCGATGAAGGCGGTTTTGCCCCTAACATCAAAAGCAATGTTGAAGCGATTGATACAGTTATGATTGCTATTGAAGCGGCTGGTTACAAGCCGGGTGTGGACGTGATGATTGCTATGGACGCAGCGGTAAGTGAATTGTACAATGCTGAAACGGGCATGTATATTTTCAAAAAATCGTCGGGTCAACAAATGACTTCTGACCAATTGGTTGATTTTTGGGTTGATTGGTGCAATAAATATCCAATTTTAAGCATCGAAGACGGTCTTGCAGAAGACGATTGGGCAGGTTGGAAAAGCTTGACTGAAAAAGTAGGCAACCGCATCCAATTGGTCGGTGACGATTTATTTGTAACGAATGTGACCCGTTTGCAACAAGGCATTACAAACAATATTGCCAACTCCATCCTTGTCAAAGTAAACCAAATTGGCTCTCTTTCTGAAACCGTTGATGCAGTGAATCTCGCAACTCGTAGTGGCTATACAAGCGTTATGAGTCATCGTTCAGGTGAAACTGAAGATACAACGATTGCTGACTTAGCAGTTGGTCTGAATTGTGGACAAATCAAAACAGGTTCTGCAAGCCGCAGCGACCGGATTGCTAAATACAATCAATTGCTCCGTATTGAAGAGGAATTGGGCGCAATGGCGACTTATCCTGGTAAGTCTTTGATGCGTTAATATTTGAGATTTTCGATAAAAAAAGCCTCCTCGTGTTTGTCATACTGAGGGGGCTTTTTTTTGTTTGATATTTTAAAATTCAAAGTAAATATTTATCTTTGAAAAAAAATTAAAGAATGGAATCGAATGCGCAGAAAATCATTGTTGAAATCCTTAAAAAGCATGGTGCAAAAAGCATCGGCATTTTTGGCTCACGCGCCAAAGGCACGCATCGTCCAGATAGCGATTTAGATATTTTAGTGGACTTTTTTAAATCTCCTTCATTGCTTCAATTTGTTTTAATTGAAAATGAACTTTCCGAATCGCTTAATTTAAAAATAGACTTGGTAACAGAAAATGCGCTATCGCCATTCATTGCAGACCAAATTCATCGTGAACTCATTAAATTATACGTGGCATGAAAAGCGATATGTTATACCTAATTCATATAAAACAATCCATCGAAAAAATTGAAGAATATGTTAAAGATTGTGATAAAGCCTCTTTTCATCAACGTTCAATGGTTCAAGATGCTGTCATTAGGAATATTGAAATAATGGGTGAAGCAACTAAGAAAATATCCATAGATACAACAGGCAATAATCCACAAGTTCCTTGGAAAGGCATGGCGGGAATGAGAGACAAACTCATTCATCATTATCATGGTGTAGATTTGAATCTTGTTTGGGCGACAATTCAAGAAGACATTCCTTTTATCAAATCTGAAATACTTGATATTATGGATTCAATGGAATCCAATAAGGAGTAAATTTTCTATTTAAAAAGCACTTTACAAGTTTTATTTCCTTGTTCGAATGATGTTTAAGACATTTTGAAAAGCGCCATTTACATCTTCTGAAACTTTAAATCTAAGAATCAGAAAAAGATATAAAACACTAACAATCAAACCTTTAATCAATATATTCGCAAAAGCATTGCCTATTTTTGGCAAAATATCGAAATATACTGAGGGGGTCAAGAAAGCCACATACCAAGCAAATAAACCAAATGCAACCACCCACAACATACGCACATCTAAAGGATAAATATTCATCTTTCTTTTAATGAAAAACAATCGCCACACGTTGACAAGGGTTATTGAAATGAGTGTGGCTAATGCAGAGCCTTCGATGCCTATGATGGGAATGAGTGCCAAATTCAAAACAATATTCAGCACTGCCATAGTTACAAAAGAGCGAAAATTGAAGCGATAATGCTCTGAAAACGTGATAATTTCTGCATTTGTACCTGTTGCCATATCTGCCAAACGGGACAAACCGAGAATCAAAATGACCCATTTACCTGTCCTGTATGACTCGCCGTTTTTAATCATCAAATCGAATAATGAATCGGCACATGCCCAAACGCCTGCCAATAGGAAAACGCCTGAAATGACTTGAAGTAAAGCCGTTTTTCGATAAATTTCAGCAATATGTGTCCAGTTTTTTTCTGCAATCGAGTTCGCTATCAAAGGTTGTGC
>JAYTMI010000609.1:0-1518 GCA_043728625.1 Saprospiraceae bacterium
GCTATCCGATTTTATGACGCGCGGCTATGAAGATGCCCTCCGCATCGCTGCCAAACGGCACGACATCGTGGGCATACACACAGCCGACCCGAACGAGGAGCAATTACCGTCCGTCGGGTTGTTCCGCGCCGTAGATGCTGAGACGGGCGAACGGATTTGGATTGACACCGACCACCCCTCAGTACGCGCCACTTATGCGAATTGGTACCGAGATAATTTTAAATATTTCAAATCCATTTTCAATAAAACAGGCGTGGATTTTATGAGCATCCGCACAACAGAAAGCTATGTGAATGCCATGATGAAGTTTTTTCAATCGAGGGCTAAGTGAGACAATAGATTTTTAGACAGTAGACTTTTAAACCTAATATTTTATGATAATTTATTGAAAATCAATGTTTTATGTTTATTTTTAAATCTCAAAACAACTTTAAAATGAAAATAATACCTTTTTTATTGGCTCTAATGTTTTTTCAAAGTTGTCAAAATAATGCAAAAAAAGAGGATAAGAAACCTATTGAAGTTGATGTACTTAAAGACATTCATTCAGTAAATTTTGAAGATTCGCCAAAGATTGATTGCTTTAACATTCGAGAGAGAGCAATGTCTATTACATATCAATCTAAACTTAAAGTTGATAAAATTGATGGAAAATTAATAGATTTTTACTTGAATCACCCTAATATTTCAATGGCTGCAAAAGCTTTATTTAAAGGGGAAATAAAGCTCTCTGATAATGATTGTACTTTCACTATTTTAGATAGTACGAACACTGAAAATGCTGAAACTCGACCATTTTATTTGCATTTACTCATGTTTATAAACACTGTTTCAGATGGAGCATTATCAGAAGTTTTAGGTGGTTATGATTTAAAATTTTTGAATAAATATCCCAATGAATTTTTTGATTATATTTTAAAAATGAAAGCTAACGAGGCATTTAATCAAGTAATATTCCACATTGCCTTTGAGTTGTATGCGACAGATTCAATAGAGGGTTTTCTTAAATTTCAATCAGAATTAAGAAAAAAAATAGCTTCAAAGCACCGTCAAACGGCTGATAAATTTTTAAGTGCAATAAAAAAACAATTTGAAGATAATTTAAAAGGACAATAGCAGAAATTATTGATTTTAGTGTAACATATAAAAATCTAACATCTAAATTGAGAGGTAAGATATTAACACTCATTCTTTCATTTTTCACTATCCTGAGCATAGCTCAAAACAGTGAAAATTATGCTGCGGCTTTGCTTGATAGCAATGAAATGCTCATTGGCGATCGCATGACCGTGCATTTCAAGATGGAGTTGGGCGATAAAGACCGTGTTGTGAGTGTTACACCTATAGAGCCTTTTGATTCGGCGCAAAGTTTTGAAATAGTGAAGAAGGGTGAATGGAAAACGAGCGCACGACAAGGGCGCACTGTTTATTTTCGAGATATTGTTTTTACGGTTTGGGATACGGGATTGTATAAAATTCCATTGGTTGAGTTCATGGTGCAATTTGCCAATGGGGAAC
>JAYTMI010000610.1:0-2096 GCA_043728625.1 Saprospiraceae bacterium
CAGAAGCCGTGAAAGCCAAACCCGCAGACGCACAAGTGATGACGTGGACAGAAGTTTTCAGTAGCTTATGACCCCCTCTGTATTTTGATAAAAAGGTGATAAAATTATCCATTATTCACTATCCATTATCATCTATTAAAACGCCTTTTACATGAAAAACGTTATCATTCTCCTTTTAGGGCTTTTACCCATATTCGCCTTTGCTCGAAAAATTGAAGTAACAAATGGCAGTTCGATAAAGCAAGCAATTGCATCGGCACAGCCTTATGATACCATTTTGGTTAAAAATGGGTATTATGCTGAAAATCAATTGGTTGTAAACACCCCCCTCAGTATAATCGGTGAAAATTTTCCTATTATTGATGCCCAATATCAAAACGAAATTTTTACCATTAAATCAAATGACGTAACTGTTCAAGGTTTTCATCTGATGAATATTGGTAAAACGGCGATGATTGATTGGGCAGCGGTTAAGGTGTTAGAAGCCCAAAACGTACATGTCATTGGCAACCATATCGAAGAAGGTTACTTCGCTATTTACTTTTCTGCTTCGCATCATTGCACTGCCGATGGCAATGTCATTGAGGGCAAACCTGCCGAAGAACAGAACACAGGCAACGGCATTCACGCTTGGAAATGCGACAGTTTGCTCATCAAAAACAACACGATTAAAGGACAACGAGATGGTATATATTTTGAGTTTGTGACCAATTCATTGATTCAAAACAATCTCTCAACAAACAATATTCGCTATGGTTTGCACTTTATGTTTTCCCACAACGATACTTATACCGACAACACCATCCGCGACAACGGGGCGGGTGTTGCCGTCATGTACACGCGGCACGTTACGATGTTGCGCAATCATTTTGACCATAATTGGGGCAGCGCGGCTTACGGCTTGCTCTTGAAAGATATTTCAGACAGTCATATTGAAAACAATACTTTTAACAACAATACAGTCGGTATTTTTATGGAAGGTACGAGTAGAACAACTGTTTTGCACAATCAATTCCATGAAAATGGTTGGGCGGTTCGGGTGCAAGCGAGTTGCGACGACAACCCATTTATAGAAAATAATTTCACGGCTAACACCTTTGATATTGCTACAAACGGCATGACAACGCTCAATAGTTTTGATAAAAATTATTGGGATAAATACGAAGGTTATGACTTAAACCACGACGGCATCGGCGACATTCCGTATCATCCTGTGAGCCTTTTTGCCTCAATTATTGAACAAATGCCCCATGGTTTGATGCTTTTACACAGTTTTATGGTCAATCTGATGGAACGTGCCGAAAAGATTTTTCCAAGCCTAACACCCGAAGATTTGGTGGACGGACAACCTATGATGAAACCGATTTCTCAAACAGACACCCCTCAGTATTTAGCCAATAAAAAAGACATCCAATGATAGATATTCAAAATATTAGCAAACGATTTGGCAAATTGCAAGCCCTCGATTCCGTAACGGCAACGTTCAACGAAGGGCAAGCGATTTCGCTCATAGGACCCAACGGTTCGGGCAAAACGACCTTGATAAAGTCGCTGCTCGGCATGGTCATTCCCGATTCGGGGACGCTGCGTTTTAAAGGTACGGACGTGACAACCTCTTGCGATTACCGCAGTGACATTGGTTATATGCCTCAAATTGGGCGTTATCCCGACAATATGCGCATCAGTCAAATTTTTGATATGATGATTGATTTGCGTAAAAAACACGGTTCTAAGCTCGATGAAGAATTGTTAAACGCTTTTGACCTTAAAAAGCAATTCGACAAACCCATGCGGACGCTTTCAGGTGGTACAATTCAAAAAGTCAGTGCGTGCCTCGCCTTCCTTTTCGACCCCTCAGTATTGGTACTCGATGAACCGACCGCAGGACTTGACCCTGTGGCTTCTGAAATATTGAAAGCCAAAGTTTTGAAAGAAAAAAGCAAAGGCAAATTGATATTGATGACCTCCCACATCCTCAGCGACTTGGAGGATATAATAACCGATGTCATGTATTTGCAAGACGGTAAACTGCAATTTTTCAAACCTGTCGAAGCCCTAAAAGCAGCGACAAATGAAACCCGTTTGGCACGAGCCAT
>JAYTMI010000611.1:0-2346 GCA_043728625.1 Saprospiraceae bacterium
CGATCTCCCCCGTATCACCAATAAAATTTATATCTTGAAACGCTTCTAAAAGCTTGTTTTTCAATAAATTACGCAAGCCGATTATTTTTTGCTTTCTAACATCCCGGTTTTGATACGCCAATTCTAAGGCTGTCGCCAAACCAATAATACCCGCCGTATTTTCAGTGCCACCCCGCATATTCCTCTCTTGCGAACCGCCGTCAATAAACGGCTTCAACATGGATTCACCGTTGATATAGACAAACCCAACACCTTTGGGACCATGAAACTTATGGGCAGAACCATTCAGAAAATGAATCTTCGTCTTTGACACATTAATCGGATAAAAACCCATCGTTTGTACCGTATCGCTGTGAAACAAAGCATTGTGTTCAGCACATATATTTGACACTGCGTCGAGGTCAATCATCGTCCCAATTTCGTTATTGGCGTGCATCAAACTGACTAAGGTTTTAAGATTTGACCCCCGCAGTATTTTATCCAAATTTTCAAGAGAAATATGCCCATTTTCATCAATTTCGACCATTTCAACAACAACATCTGTTGTCAGTTTCAAACTATTCAACGTATGCAAAACGGCATGATGCTCAATGGGAGAAGAAACGATGCGCTGAACGCCCAAATCGCGCACCGCATTTTTCAGTACCATATTATTGGCTTCTGTACCGCCTGACGTAAAGAATACTTCCCCGATACTGGCACCGATGAGTTTAGCGACTTTTTTACGGGCTTCTTCTATCGCTGCACGTGCGTTGCGTCCGTCGGCGTGAATGCTGGATGGATTGCCATAAAGCGTTGTTAAGGCTTCTGTCATGGTTGTGATGACGGAGGGGTCAATTGGGGTCGTAGCTGCATTGTCGAGATAAACGCGCATGTTTTTATGATTGATTGCTCTTTATTTATAAAAGGTAAAAGACTGTTAGCGGTTGCAAAACTAGCATTTTTGAAGTGAAAAATGCTTCTATACTGACGCTTTTCAACCGAATATTGTCGCCAATCGGCAAAATGAAAAATATGCACGTTGGACTACCAAAATAAACAATTGCACGCGATAAAAAAATTATTTGAAAGAGGGGAATCCGTCGAAAATATTGCTTCATTATTTGACTTAGAAATGCCTACTTTACAAAGTTTTATAGAGCATATTTAATCAATGGAGTAAAAAAATAGCCGATGAATGTAGCAGTTCATCGGCTATTTCTTTGCCTTATTTCTTAACAAACCCATTCGTTGCCAAAGGCTTCCCTCGTTTGCTTTCAATTTTGTAAGTATATGAACCAGAAGGCAAATTGAAGTTTTGAAGGTCAATAACCGTTTCGTTTTGACCTTTTTTAAAACGTTTTTTCTCAAAAACGGTCGCTATGTTTTTATTCATAGCATCATACAAACGTAATGATAGCTTTCCAGAACAACGCTTATCGAATCGCACAAAGAGTTGATTATCAGCAGGATTTGGATAAGCACCTGTTTTCTTAATGTCTTTTGATAAAGACAAACCTTCAACAAAAGAACCCTTTTGGGCATCATCTAAATGCAAAGCATCTATGTTTACCAAAGCGGTATAAATTGATTTTTGACCGTAGCTATTCATGGCTGTCCATATCGGGCGCACCACGTTATTCGCAGCCGTAATGTGCGTGTAGTCACCAAAAAATGCTGATTTTATAGGTGTAAACGGTTGTTCACTCACTTTGAAATTCTTAAAAGTCTCGCCGCCATCACGACTTAACGCCATATAAACATCTGTGGAATCACTTACGTGGTTACGTCTGTCATAAAAAACAAACCACAACCAACCGTTTGAAGGGTCAATCGTCATGGACGTTAGAAATTGTTGCCGATTTGAGTTGTCATCATTGACGCGTTTGGGTTGCGCCCACGTATTGCCCCCGTCAGTAGATTTGGCAAGCCAAACATCCGTATTCGATGCGCCATTGCGTTGGTCAGTCCAATTGGCATAAATTGTTCCGCGATAAGGACTTTGGGTCGTATCGCAAGCGGTAAAAGGTAAACCATTGCATCTGAAAATGCCTGGAATATCGTAGCTCCAACCGCCACCCATTTCTGCAATTTTTGTTTCACGCGGCAACCAAGTGTTGCCACCGTCGAGCGAACGATTTAAAACCAAACCCATTGGACTTGCCCAAGCCACATACACTTCGCCATTCGGACCGACTGAAGGCACAGCACCTTCCACAGTATTGTCGTCGTCGAGACAGTCGCCGCCTTGTGCATTGATGCGTTTTGCCGTTGACCAAGTTTTTCCGCCATCTATTGATTTTGAAAACAATATATGGCTGCTGTCTTGTGGTACTTGGCTTTCGTATTTGTCGCATTGCGTCCAAG